>NZ_JBHVHV010000003.1:0-294539 GCF_042800035.1 Sutcliffiella sp. NPDC057660 | reverse complement strand
CGACCATGCACTACCTGTCAGCTATACACTTCCGCCACTACGGTGTGTTCAGGACTTTCACCCTCTAGTCCGATGCGCTGCCAAGCGCACAAAAGAAAAAGGGTTTATGGCCCTTTTTCACTTTAAGATTATTTTTCGTTTTCCCCTAATACACGGTTAACACGTTTCTCGAGCATTTTCATTCCGCTTCCGCCTGCCTGGAAATGACGAAGGTTTCCTTCTGCGTCAAATACATAGTAAGCAGGTACATATTGATTTTCAAAAGCATCCGTGAGCTTATGGTCATTGTCCACAAATATTGGCTGCGTGATGTCATGCTCACTTGCCACTTTTTTGATTTCATCCATGTTCAGATCGTCCTCGGAGCGCGGCATGTGTACAGCGATGACATTCAATTTATCCTTATAATTATCGCGGAATTCATTCACTTGCGGCATCGCTTCTTTGCATAGGTGGCAGCTGATTGACCAAAAGTGAATCAATGTCGGCTTTTCACCGATCAGTTCCGCTTTTGTCACTTCTCCATTTAACCATTCAGTTGCACCAGAAAGCTCTGGCATTGGTGAGCGTAGTTTCATAATTGATAGACCTCCCATTAATATGTATATAGTGAAAGAAAAGGCCTAACGATTTCGTTAGACCTTATTCTCCAATGAATGAAATTATAATGTAGCTTGTCCAGGCTTCCAGTTAGCTGGGCAAAGACCACCAGTTTGTAATGCTTGAAGTACACGTAGTGTTTCTTCTACGTCACGACCAATGTTGTTGTGGAATACTGTTTGATATTGCATTTCCCCTTCAGGGCTGATGATGTATAGGCCGCGAAGTGCGATACCCTCGTCTTCGATAAGTACTCCGTATTCACGGGATACTACGTGGTTAGTGTCTGCAGCTAAAGGATATGCTAACTCACCAAGACCGTTGCTTTTGCGGTCAGTGTTAATCCAAGCCAAGTGAGTGTGGATTGTATCAGTGGATACTCCAATGATCTCTGCATCTAAGTCTTCGAACTCATCATAGCGATCAGACATTGCAGTGATTTCAGTTGGGCAAACGAACGTGAAATCCATTGGGTAAAAGAAAAGAACTGTCCATTTTCCGTTTTTCATGTTCTCTTCCAAACTTACTTTACCAAATTCTTTATTCGGCATTACAGCGTCCATCTCAAAACGAGGAGCTTGTTTGCCAACCATGCGTTCTGCCATTAAAAATCCCTCCAAGTTGTATTTATTGAGAATATAGCCTGTACATTCTCAATTACTTTTATAATCAACAGTACCCATTATAAAACATACATTATTTTTAGTCAATGTTAAATGATAATTAATTTAATATAGGATTCATTAAAAGGAACGTGCCTTCTTTTTATCCTTAATTGGTATTCCCCACTTTCAATGGAATTACACTTTCACAGATAAATACGGGAATCATTTTCTATAACAATTTTAACATTCTTTTTTATGGGAATAAAATAATTAGCATATACTTTTTTTGCCGTATTGTTTGGATTTATGGGGACTATCCTATATAATGCCTAACTATAGATCTACTATCAATACTAGAGAGGAGTAAGGGAAAGATGATTATAGACTTTTCGGATTTGGATTTTTACGCCATTATAGCGGCAGTTGGGATAATATTACTTAAGTTGCTTGTCATTATAGTCGTATATGCTATCGTCAAATCAATAGGAACCAAAATAATTACCCGGCTGTTCAAACGTGAAACCGAAAAACAGGGGATTTCAGCAGGCAGGGGAAAGACGCTTGAGAAATTGACTACAAATATTTTTACATACGCATTGGTCTTCTTCCTTGTGATTATGGTGCTCGAAAATGTATTTGATGTTCGTACAACTGCAATCTTGGCAGGGGCTGGGATTGTGGGATTGGCAATCGGTTTTGGTGCACAGGGAATTGTAAGTGATGTTGTAACAGGATTCTTTCTTCTGTTGGAAAAACAAGTGGATGTAGATGATTATGTCACTACTGCAGGATTTTCCGGAATCGTCGAAGAGGTCGGATTAAGAACTACCAAAATCCGCGACTTTGACGGATCGCTTCACTATCTGCCGAATAGGGAAATATCCAGTTTGACAAACCACTCTCGCGGAAACATGCGTGCCCTTGTCGATATTGGCATTTCCTATGAAGATAATATCGATCACGCCATTGAGGTGATCCAGGGGGTCTGTGATGCGATAGCAGCAGAGGATCCTGCAATAAAAGACGGTCCTAATGTAATTGGCGTCCAAGGGTTGGGCGATTCGGATGTTGTCATTCGCATTATCGCCAAGACAGAAAACATGATGCAGTGGGCAGTAGAACGAAAATTGCGCAAGGGTATTAAAGAGGCGCTTGATGCTAATGGCATCGATATACCTTATCCACATCAGGTGAACGTTGAGAAAACAGCGGAATAGCAAGGAATATGAGGTTGGGACAAAGGTTCCGCCTCTTTTTTATTGATAATACGGACCTCCCAATATCGAATCTAAAAAAAGAAGCCGATAAACGGCTCCTCCTAATGGTTTAAGCGGCTTTCAACCTGCTGACAAACTTCATCTGCAGAAAGTCCATGAGCAGCTATTACGCTTCCTGCTGTAACTACGTTTGCCATTCCCATGACATTATTGTCTATTCCGGTTACGACACAGCAGTCGCAGCCTTTTGCATCGTCCTCATTGTTTAGCTGAACCACGTCATATCCTTTTTGCTGCAACGCTTCTTGAACAGCCGTCAAAGACTGCTCCACACCTACTTTTGGCATAATTGGTCCACCTCCTCCTTCTTAATTTGTCTTTTTCCATAAAAATTATTCGAAGGAGGTCTTTTTACTTTATTCGTTCGCTTTTTTAGAGAGGTAGGAAATGAGCATGCTGATACCAACGCCTATCGCATCTTCCTTGGGATCTAATTTGGAATGATGCAGCCCGTATGGGGATTCGACTCCCAACCAGAACATAAAACCAGGTATGTTCTGAATCATATATCCGTAATCTTCTCCAGTCATTGCATGCCTGCATTCCACCACACGGACACTTGTTTCCTTTTCAACAAAGGCCATGAACTCTTCTGTAAGCTTTGCATCATTATCCACCTGGTGATACATACACCCATAGTCAATCGATGTTTCACAGTTGTAGCCGATCTCCACACCCTGGACAAGCGCATAGATTCGCTCTTTCACCTTTTTCATGCTCTCCACCGACAATGTGCGGATTGTTCCCTCAAGTCTTGCACGCTCCGCAATGATGTTTTGGACAGTGCCCCCTGTAATTTTTCCGATGGTGATGACCGCACTATCCAAAGGATCGATATTCCGGGAGATGATGGTCTGCAGTTGGGAGACAAGTGAACAGGCCGCCACAACCATATCGTTTGTTTGGTGGGGATAGGCTGCATGGCCACCCTTTCCTTTCAAATCAATGAACAGCTCAGATGTATTGGCAAAAAGAAGACCAGACTTAGTGGCGATGGTTCCTACCGGATACTCTGGTGCAATATGAAGTGCAACTATCATATCAGGTTTCCAATCGTGAAAAATATCGGATTGGATCATCAGTTGCGCCCCGCCAGGTCCCTCTTCGGCTGGTTGGAACATGAATAAAAGATGGTCATTGGATGGGTTCTGGGAAAAATGGGTCAACACACCAAGGGCAATACTCATATGAAAGTCATGGCCGCAAGCATGCATCATCCCTTCATGCTTGGAGCGGAATGGCAGGTCCGTTTCCTCTGTTATCGGCAGTCCATCTATATCGGTGCGGTATCCGATTGTTTTGGAAGGATTTGTTCCTTTGATTCGCACAAAGATACCGGTCTCCCATTCCTTGATTTCCATGTTTTCCTGTGGTAGACCCTTTAGATACTGAAGAAGATAGCCTTGGGTTCTTTTTTCCTGGAATCCCCTTTCCGGAATTTGGTGAAGGTCCCGGCGGATTTGGATATAAGGATTTGAAACATTTGTCACGTTATTCGCCTCTTTCTCGTTGTTTGCATAATTCATAGATCCTATTTTTTAAAAAGAAGACGCGGATCGTATTCATCCACGCCTTCCCTGTTTGGAAATTATTTGGAGCTTACAGCTTACAACTGACGAAGCTCTTGTTTGATTTCTGTTTTGGATTTGGTCTTTTCATCGATATCCTTAATTTTCCTTGCAGGTGTCCCGGCAACCACTGTGTACGGGGCAACATCATCGATTACAATAGCTCCTGCTGCAACTACAGCGCCTTTACCAACTGTCACACCCTCAAGCACCACTGCATTCGCACCGATTACCACATCGTCTTCCACGATAACAGGCTTTGCGGATGGCGGTTCGATTACGCCGGCAAGCACTGTTCCAGCACCAATGTGACAGTTCTTCCCTACTGTCGCACGGCCACCAAGTACAACGTTCATATCTATCATCGTACCTTCGCCGATAACTGCCCCAATATTAATGGATGCTCCCATCATAATGACTGCATTATCACCGATTTCCACTTGGTCACGGATGATTGCGCCTGGCTCTATACGCGCTTTAATACCTTTAAGGTCAAGCAGAGGAATCGCGGAATTGCGGCGATCGTTTTCCACCACATAGTCCTCGATTTTTGCTTCGTTTGCTTTTAATGCGGCTTCAAGTTCCGCCCACTCGCCGAACACCACACCACTGTTGCCATTTATAAAGGATTTGGAAGAAGATCCGAAATCGATACCTTCCAACTCACCTTTTACATATACCTTTACAGGTGTTGATTTTGTACTGTTTTGAATAAAAGAGATAATTTCATTTGCATCCATCATTTTCATTATGTATTCCTCCTAAAAGCATATGTTGTCTTTATCCCTTTACTCTATCAAACAAAAAATAGAGTGACAAGTGAAAAAATTTCTAATGCAAAAAAAACTGGCAGAGAGCACTCAAAAGGAGGCTTTCTGTCAGTTCCGTTCCAATCAGTTTGCTTTTTGAACCATCTTGTTGTTCATTCTCCCAATAAATTGAACAATGATAACACCCAAGATAAAAGTGATAACACTGGCTACGTTTAATATTACACTTGAAGAGATTCCAGGGAATACCACAATCGTGGAACCCAATACCAATCCGATGATGACAGCAAATGTCAGTTTAGGATAAGCATTCATCAGGAATTTTATCACTTTGCTGCTGACGATGAACCCTACACCTCCACCTGCCACGAGAGCAAGGATGATTGGTATATTCAAGGTATGCAAAGCATTGAGGGCCGTGTAATAGACGCCCATAATAAGAAGCATCAAAGATCCGCTTACTCCTGGCAGCAGCATTGTCATGCTGGCAATCCAGCCTGCAAAGAATAGACCGATCGCTGAAGTCACAGTCAGAGTTTCAATAGGCGCCATGGATGACTCTTTCAAGAAGGCCATGGAGGCAACCAGGATAAAAGCAATTGCCAATGCCAAGTAATCCTTCTTAGTAAAAGATTTCTTCAGATCGGACTCTTTGACCAGCATGGGAAGTATTCCTATGATGAGACCTAGGAATAAAAACTGAGTCGGCTGATAATAGTTGTCGATAAAATAAGTAATCACCTTGCTGAACAATAATATGGAGGTGCCAACTCCTAACACTAATGGCAACAGAAAGCGCAGATGTTGCAGCCAATCCTTGCTGAAGAATCCGCTGATTGCATCTATCAATCGGTCATAGATTCCTAAAATGAATGCAATTGTTCCTCCGCTTACGCCTGGGACAACATCACTGACTCCCATAATCATTCCTCGAAAAATATTTTTCCATTCCATCCTTATCGTTCCACCTTAAAAATTCAATTCTATTGTTTACAAGTCTATATCATACTATTATTAAGTTTGAGAATCCATTAAAAACTAAATGAAGCTTGGATTATCTTTTCCATTTGCCTCCTCTATCAATACCTCCAGGAAAGCTTCCACCTGCTTTAGCCTGAAGGAGGATTCATATCCGATCAGCCATGTATCCCTGTGCAAAGTGGAATCCTCATTTCTGGCAAGCGGTATCTTATTGATCTGTTCGTAGTCCTCCTGTAACGTAATGGAGGGAAGAATAGCGTACCCGATTCCATTCAATGCCATCTGCTTGCATGTTTCAATCTGATCCACAACAATCGTGCGTTTTGGAGGGGTCTGAAACTGTTTATGCCACCAGACCTGGATTTCCTGATAATAAGTCGAGTCGCTTTTGAATTGAATAAAAGGGCGTTCTGTATGCGGGAGCTCCTCCAGATTTTCAATTTCGGTATCTACAACGTACAGATCGTCACTCAAGAGATGCTGTTTGATTCCTTTCCATTCAGGATTTCCTCTTATTATCCCGATATGGACCTCGTCCTCATAAAGGCTTTTCACTATATCACTGCTCCACCCTGTGACTAAAGACACTCTGGCATTGGGATATTTTTGAATATATTTCTTCAATATTTTCGGAAGCCAATATTGACCTATAATTGTGGCCACTGCTATCTTTAAGGTTCCATAGACTTCCTTGTCCAGAGAAGAGATTTCCTCCCTCACCTTTGCATCCTTTGCGATGACCTCATCCGCAAACTCCACAATTTTTTCACCTGCCGGCGTGATCAGCAGCCCTTTTTGCGTTCGTATGAAGATTTTTGTATTCCATTGCTTTTCAATGCTCTGCAGACGCTGCGATAAAGCCGGCTGCGAAACGAATAATCTTTCTGCAGCTTTTCTCATATTCTTTTCTTTAGCCAAAACGGATAGTATGTAAAATTCCGATGAATTCATGAAGCCACCACCCTCAATCCCAGGATATAAGTTTTTCTTATAGTATATCTTAATTTTTTCGATATTTCATTATGACTTTATTATTCATACAATGTAATAGAAAATATTTTGCAAAAGGCGGAGATGCGTATGGAACCTACTTTTTTCTTATTGATTTTGGTTGGATTTATCGCCACCTTCATCGGCACTTTGGGTGGTGGGGGAGGTCTCATCAGCCTTCCTGCAATGCTTGTACTGGGAGTACCTATTCATGCTGCCATTGCCGCCAATAAGTTCTCTAATACATTCAGTTCCACAGGCAGCTTTTATACCATTTGGAAGAGGAAGGAAGTAGATCTTAAATTAGGATTTAAGATTGTTCCTTTCACTCTTTTGGGCGGATTGTCTGGGGCCTTACTTGCATCCTATCTAACCGAGGGAATCTTGTTAAAGATTGCCCTTGTCCTTTTGATATTTGCAACTGTCCTCAATATAGTGAAATCCCGTAGACCAAAAGTGGCTTCTGAGCAGCCTGCCCCGAAGCTATTCTTTCCCACCTATATTTTTATCGGGGCATTTGACGGCCTCTTTGGTCCAGGGCAGGCGACGCTTCTAATGCACTCGTTTCTTAATGCAGGGTACTCTTTTATCACCAGCATCGGTCTCGCCAGGCTTCAGACGCTTTCCAGCTGCTTTATTTCTTTCCTGGTCTATTTTTCGATGGGACTGTTTGATTGGAGAGTTGGTGTTCTACTTGGTATCGGCTCGTTTATAGGGGCTCAAACTGCTGTCAGGCTCGCACCTAAACTTTCCACATTGCCATGGAAGAATATCCTGACTGCTTTCTCTATATTTTTAATAGGATATCTACTTTTAAAAATCTATTTTTAATAGGCTCTTTAGATTGTTGCTTTAAGAATAGTGCTGGGCTAAAGATAAGATTTCAACATTAAACACCCTGTTGGTCTCCGTTCCAGGTGCTCGCTTATCCAGGAAGGCCTCGGGAGCCTCCTCGGTGCTAAAGCGCCTGCGGGGTCTCCCTTGACACGCTGCTCCCGCAGGAGTCTCACGCCTTGCACTCCAACCAACAGGGGCGACTCATAAAAGAAAATTGTCTTACTAATGGTACAAAAATTGCGTTTTATCTCAATTTTTCATTTCAATAGCGAATTTATTTTGTTATAAGTATCTTTCTTATAGCAAATAATGTTTAACCCGTGAGTTGATTGTAGCGGAGGACACTTGACTCCTGCGGGAGATCAGAGGGCATGGGAGACCCGACAGGCGAAAGTGAGGAGGCTCCCATCCGTCACCTGGGAATCTTGTGTCCCTAGCTGCAATCAACGGGCTAAATTTAATGTGTACATTTTATCTAAATATCAACAATGAGTGCGAAAACAACCTTTTTAATTCAGAAATAAATGGCCTCCGAACGTCCATGCCGGACATTGGAGGCCTTTTTATTCTATTCTTTTTTTGGCAGTAGAAGGATAAGCAGAAAACTGATAACAGCAAATGCCGCTACCACTAAATATACTGTCTGCAATGCGGACGTCAGTCCATCCTGCAAGAGCGTCCTCATCGATTCAGACAGCTGATTTCTTTGCTCCTCATTTAAAAGAAGCGTGGTGGAATCAAGAGAAAACTCACCGTTCATCCCGTTCTCCTTCAAATGCTCCTGTATCCGGGAGTTTAGAATCCCTCCGAGCAGAGCCGCTCCAATGGTACTCCCCAGTGTTCTCATAAACATATTCGAAGCGGTTGCAACGCCACGCTTCTGCCAAGGAACAGTGCTTTGAATGGATACGATAAAGGATGTAGTGGAAAAACCCATACCCACCCCTATCATAAAGGAGCCGAATGCCGCCCACAATGGACCATCGTCCGGACTCAGGGTCATAAAAATGATGCTTCCTAAAATCAAGGCCACTCCCCCAATGATCGAGGTTGTCCTGAACCCAATTTTCAAGAGGACCCTCCCTGCAATCATTGCTGCAATCGGCCACCCGATCGACATGGTCGTCAGGGTAAAGCCTGCAACGACGGGAGGCCTCTCCATTACACCTTGTACAAATGCAGGCAGGAAACTTGATATCCCGATCAGCATCACCCCGGTTGAAAGGGATGTGGAGTTGGCAATCAGAATGGAACGTTCCTTCCAAATATCAAATGGCATCATCGGATCTATAGCACGTTTTTCCTGGAAGATGAAAAGCACAAAGGTAATGACAGAAATGGAGACTAACGATATGATGGGCATCGAGGTCCATTCAAAGCGCACTCCCCCTTCAACCAGGACATACATCAAACTAGAAACTGATACAAAAAGCAGCCCTGCACCTGCATAATCAATGGAATGCTTTTTCTTCTCGATGCCTTCATGCAAGTAAAGCAAAAGACCAATGATTGCAAGAATTCCAAGAGGGATATTCACCCAGAATACAAAGCGCCAGCTTACGTATTGTACCAACAATCCCCCGATAGCCGGTCCTAAAATGGCAGAAATGCCCCATACACTCGATAAGTATCCCTGGATCTTTGCCCTTTCTTCTTTTGTATACATATCTCCTACTATGGTAGAGGCTATCGGCATGACTGCACCTGCCCCGAACCCTTGGATAAATCGGAACACGATAAGCATTTCGATGGATCCTGCCATGCCGCAAAGAATAGAGCCGATCAGAAATACGACAATTCCAAATATCAAAATCGGTTTTCTTCCAAAGAGATCTGAAAGCTTCCCATAGATCAGCACCGTAACGGCATTCATCAGCAAATACGATGAAAATACCCAGCTATACAATGAAAAGCCTCCTAAGTCAGCTGCAATTGCCGGCATTGCTGTAGAAACAATAGTAGCCTCCACGGCTGCCATGAACATAGCCAGCATGATTGCCGCCAGCACAAATGGGCGCTTCGTCCTTTTTTCCCGGGCCAGTCCGATCGCTTCTCTTTCCCTTTCAGCAGTTACCATACACTACCCTACTCCCTAACAATGAAATTTGTTTTTATGGCGAAACTATTTCGTGCCTCTATGTAAATTGTAGCGTTCATTCATTATTATGCAACCATTTAGGCGCAATTAAAAAAGGCTCTTTTCGTAAAGATTGTTGTTTTAAATAGGGCTGGGCTAAAGATAAGGTGTCAACATTAAACTCCCTGTTGGTCTCCGTTCCAGGCGTTCGCTTATCCTAAGGCGGCCTCGGGAGCCTAAGGATAAGCGCAGTGGCTGGAACGGAAATCAACGGGCTTTATGTTACAGACACACAAAGAAACTGTAGACAACCTCGAATTACCTCGAGTTTGTCTACAGTCTGAAATGACCCTTAAAGGTCTTTTTAACGTTTGCTTTGCTTTTTAATTTGAGTGTTAAGTCTTTCCAGTATACTTCTTCTTGTAAGAATCCCTTCAAATACGTGTTCATCGTTTTCAATACAAACGAAGGGATGGTCGACAAGAAGTTCCAAGCCATTCTCCACACTGTCGTTCACATTTAATCTTGGGATTATTTTATTCATCACATCTTCCACAACCATTTTTTCCAGCCTTTCGAATTCAATGCGTTCCAAGCCCAGGATGGAATCCATAATTTGTGTTGTGCTGATTAGACCATGTAATTGATATTTCGGATCCAGAACCGGTACAGCTGTATAGCCGGATTTGGTTAGAACCAGCAATGCATGTTCCAAATTATTTCGCACTTGCACATGTGCCACACGTTCTGCAGGAATTATCAATTCAGGTAGGGTTGTTCCTAATAATTCACCTTTTTGGAGGCTGATCATGAATGTTCTTCCTCTCTATATTTACTCTCAAAAACAGTATATGACGATTTTCATAATTGACCATTATCATTGTAGCATAAATTTAATTGGGACTCGACTATTATATAACAATAACCTCCGCTTTTCATTCGACAGAAAAAGCTGCCAATTCGGCAGCTTTTATTTTTCCCTATGAAATTTTATCATAAATCTTAATCAGCTTTTTATAGGTAGAGCTCTCAAGCTTCTTTTCTCCCGTCTCCATATCATTGATTACACTCGCGACAAGTTCTTTAGCAAAATTTGTTGAAATCAACAATGCTATCAGTAATTCCTTTTCCTCTTCGTTAAAATCAACCATCCATTCCTCATCCCCTATTCTCCGATGGCTATTTGGTGTATCGATTAGCATAGCAAAATGCAGCATATGCGTCGGGTTTAATCTTTGCATCAAATCCCATTGCAACAATTCTTCCTGTCATTTCCTGAATGAAATCCTTTGTAGCTCCCCTTTTACCAATATCCAGATGAATTTCAAAACGGAAATCGGCACCTTGCTCCAAATGGGGGATGATCAGATCCTGGATTGCCGCTAATCGTTCATTCGAAAATAGCATCGCAACTTCCTGGCTTAAAGCAGTTTCAAGTGATATCTTCTCGTGCAAGCTTCGAATTGCCCTGGTAGCAATATAAGGCCTGACACATCCCCAGGCTCCCTTTCCCACCCGATGTAAATGAATAGCCGTCATAAATCTTGTTTCTGTTCGATGCACATGCGAATCTGTCCCAATGGACAATAAGTAGCAGGCTTTTACATCTTTCTGGATAAAAGAAAGTATCTGTTTATAAGCTTGTTCAAAAGTAAGGTAGCCGTGGGAAATATTGTAAAACTTACTGGGGTTATCCATTAAGCCACTTCCTTTTTTGTACTTTCCTACTTACATATATGATGAAAAGACAGAAAAAATTAATGATTTTCACTCCATTGACAGCTGAATAAAAATTGAACTGCTTTTCGGACATAAAAAGAACCAAGCTCCTTTAAATAGGAGCTTGGTCAGCCTTTGCTTGTATGGATTTGACGCTTCGTATAAGTACAGTGAGGGCATTTAAAGATTACATTTTGATTAGATTGTGCGGTCAATACCTTATCCAGCGCTTCTTCTTTGTTGCACTTTGGACAATGAACCAATGGCATCATTTGTTACCACTCCTAACGTAAATGTTTCTTAAACTCTCCGTTTTCCACGAAAATCTCATCCTTGTCGACGGCATGGGGATTCGCCAGCACCAGACCGATATTAGTGGAGGAAGTCTTATCATCCACTATCGTAAATGGGATATTATGCTGATTTGCCATTTTCGTATATTTGGTCAGGTGTGCATAATTGATGTCGCCGTCCAGATAAAGACGGGAACCAGGATATCTCTTCATCAAGTCACCAAGCGGCAAATAAACCTTCGCTTGCATCACTTGCCCATTGGTAAGCGCCAGAATGACACGTTCCCTTAACTGGGATAAATATTCTCTTCTCTCACTCGGTTTTATTTCAGGAGTTCCTTTTAAACCACTGTCAATATAATCATCTATATTTTTACCCATGATACTCTCCCTTTTGTTTTGGCTAACCTAACAAAAAAATACGCATCACGCGAGTTTTCGCCATTAATGGATCAGATCGAAAATTTCTATTGCGATCATATCGATATTATCGAATTGATACGTTTGTGGACTTTCACCTTTAATAAACACTTCAAGCTCATATGTATTCGTTTTATCAAAAAACTTTACGCTGCATACCTTTTCTCCATTTACTTCAAAGAAACGCTGAGCCGGCTCATTTCCAGCCTCGGAAGTTTCTTTTAAGTCATTCAATCTCTTTACAATCCCTACTAATAGTGACATGTCACAACTCTCCTTCTATTCCTTCTACCTATATCATTCACCTACATCGCCTTGAACATTCCTTTTTGCAGGGAAAAAAGTAGAAATTTTTTTATATTCATGCTACATTTTTATTTCCCTCTTATTGTAGTCTAAAACTATCGCAAAGAGTGAAAAAAAATGTGAATTTTTTTCTAACGAGGAGTGTAAATAATTTTTTTCTAACGAGGAGTGTAAATAAATGAAAGTTACCGTGTATACACAGCCCGACTGCCCACCTTGCCAGGTGGTTAAGCAGTTTCTACAACATCATAACATCCCTTTTGAAAATATCGACATTTCAGAAGATCCGCGTGCAAAGGAATATTTGGTCTATGACCTCCAGTCCTTTTCCACTCCAACTGTAACAGTGGATGAGGATGTTGTAAAAGGATTCGATTTACAAACCTTGCAAAAGCTCCTCCGTATAGAAGAGTAACCCAATAAGCAAGAGAGTACATCATACCATTAAAATCCTTAAGAATAAAAGTATTTTATTAAAAAATAAAAAAGAGCTGGATACTCAGCTCTTTTTAGCCTTTATCTTGTGACTAGCATTTTAGGTTCGGCGTCGTGAAGGAAATAATGGGAGGCGAACATCGGCAGGAACTGATAGAACGCCAACTTCGGGTTTTGTGTACCTGGCAAGAAAACAAATCCTGCAAATGGTCGGGTCAGTTGATATGGCGGAAATGTTTTTCCCTTCTCTTTTTGCTCATTATTCACTAAATTCATTGCCGCTATTTTCTTCTCGTTCGTTGGACTTTCCACCGTTCTTGCATCACTGACTTCTTTTAGAAAACCGGGCTGTTCCTCGTCATACCCATAACTGACAACTTGAAGTCCCTGCTCATTCTTTACCAATTCCACAAATTCATAATGATCAGGATACAAGTGACCCTCAGATTCATCTACATCAAAGAACTCGTAGGCAAAAATCTTTCCGGTAGCCTCATCCTGTTTGATCTTCGTATTCTCATCATAAGAAAAGAACGGAATGTAAAAGTGCGGCACGTCTGTTCCATATGTGATATAGCCTTGATCCTCTTTAAACAGATGCGCATCCAAAAACTGTTCCTGATAATTACGTGAAAAATATGGATCTAACACGCTTTGGATTTCTGTCATATCCCTATGCTTTTCTCCCAATGAAATCTGGACCGCTTTAGCTTCTTTCAAAAATGGGAATATTTCTTCTTCCTGAGTCGGAGCTTCCGCTGCCACATATGATACTCCAATTAGTAGTATGAAGATAACTGCAACTGATAATCTGATATATGCTTTGAGCAAATGATTCTCCTCCTATTGTTATGTCCTCTCATTCTACCAAGTTTATCCTATATAATGGGCGGTAACCGTTCGCAAAATTCCTTGTCCATTTGACAAAATATTCGATATACTATTTTTTTACCCTACAAGCACACTTACAAACAAATTCTCTTATGAAATTAATCAAAAAAATTAAAAGAGGTCTTTTCTCCTAGTAACGTCATTGAAGGCCGCTGTTGATTTCCGCAATAGCTAGATTCTTAATGATCAGCTGTATGCAGCTTTGAACAAAAAAAAGACTGACCAGATTTCTCGTCAGTCTTCAATATGATGATAGGGCTATATACGCAATAAATATTAATGCTAATGAAATGGCAATAATATAGGCCAAAAACACTGGATTTCTCAGTACATAATGATCCTGTACCTTTTCACTTATCGCAGAATCCATTTCAGAGGTCTGACTGGAGTTTGAACGTCTGCCTATCCTATAAGCATATATACTTCCTATTACAACTACTAAAAAACCTAGTATAAATAACATCAAATCAAAAGATCCCATTACTCTCACCTCGCGAGCTTTGTTACTCTTAAGGTTTACTTTCGGCCTGTTTCTATACCTTCCTTTTATAAAAAGTCCTGATTTTCATATAGATATTCATATGCCAGATCTATATAGATGAACTGTCCGGTATTTATTGGATAGGAGAAGGTACGAACAGTCTCGCCTGTTTCGATATCGCTGTACAAATCTGATAATAGTCCTTTCTTCTCAACCCTCATCTTCATTACATATTCCAAAAAATATGGACGCCAGCTCCAGTTTTTTTGTTTGTATTCAGGCTGAAGCTCCCATTTTCCTTGTTTCTTCATAAGGTTGGATGATAACTGAAAACCATTTTCATCACAGACGTACATCCTGAAACTGATTTCGGAAAAGTCTTTGGTAATCGCAAGCAGCCAATCATCCAGCTCCTCGGTCTTTTTGTTCCTGCCCACAAACTGCTGAATTTTATTTTGGAGCATTTCGGTCAGTTGCTGGATGGCTTCAAGCTTTCTCTTTTCATAGCGGATAAAATGCTGGAATTTATCAATCAGGACTGTTTTAGCGTAATCTTCCTGGATAAACGCGGGACCTGGTTTATGTAAATAATATCCCTGATAGTATCTTCCACCATGCCGCCAAGCATATTGAAGCTGATAGGAGGCTTCCATATTCTCATACAGCAGGGTCGCACCGATTTTCCGGGACAATACAGCAAGCGAAAAAAGCACATCCTGATGCGCACTTAACTCATGGCTTTGACGAAGTACTTTCAGGTCCACTTTTAAAATATTCGGGGATAGCCTGCCTATTCGATCAAGGTCAGAACCTGATTCACCTATGTTTGATACGGCTATTTGTATGCCAAAGGTCCGGTAATAGTTAACGAGATGCTGAAGATGCTCTGTATCCCCATCATAGGTATGTTCATCAATTTCAAGGACAATATTTTTAAGCTTCAACCCTTTTGGCACATAGGAAAGCAAAAGCTCTAACAATGATTCCCCTTGGTCCTCCAAAAGTACGGTTGCATTCTGATTGATGAAAAGAAGAAAGGATTTTTTTCCGGAAGTGTAATCGTTCAAGGCTTGATGGATTATTTTCTTTTCCACTTCGAGAAAGTATTCGTCCGGGACATTTTCATCATGGAAAAAAGGGCCTAGACTAAGAACATTCTTTTCATCCATTTGTATTCTTCCAAGCACCTCATATCCCACAACCTCCTGCTGGTCTGCACTGAATATGGCTTGATAATAGGGAATGACCCTTTCTATGTTTGTCATGATATCTAGTGGATCCATACCCTTCTCCCCTTTTGCCGTTATTTTCGAAAATTATATCATGTTTCGGAAAGAAAAAAACAAAAAAGCTGCTGGTTCTCAGCAGCTTTTAATGAAGAAGGGTAAATGAATGGATATTATTCGCTTCTCGGTATTTTCAATTCCATTCCAGGACACAAGCAATCTGTCTGCAGTTTATTCATTGAACGAATAGCAGCCTTGGATGTATCGAAGCGCTCTGCAACTTTTTGTAGACTGTCAGATGCCACAACGGTATGCCGATAGACTGGGACCTTAAGATCCATACCCACAAAGAGCGTATCACTGGATAGGTTGTTTTCACTCCTCAATAGTGCCTCGTCCATTTGCAGAAGCTGACATATATCCTTCATCGTATCGTCCGGCATGACTTTGTAGAACCCATATTCCAAGGTATCCGATTCTAAAATAGCCTCGTTTTGTTTTTCCTTCATGACGGCAACCAAAAAGTTCTGGAATTTGACCCGGTAGCTATTCACTTTCGTTTGAGGAGGAAGGAATTGTTTGGAGTATTGCCTTGCTATGACCAGGAGACTCCCCTTTTTTTCCGTTCCGCTTTTTTGCTCGGCAAATTCCACTGCAAATTCATAAAAAGCCTCTGACGGATTAATAAATAGAGTCAATTGCTTATTTTCCTCGTCCCATTCATGTTTATAAAACAAACTCACAAATATCCCTCCCGGATACATACTAATTACTCTTAGTATGTATCCAAATGGAAGGGATATGATTCATTGGCATACTTAACGGACAAATTAAAATGGGAATGGTTGAAGCCATTGTCCTCCATCCATCGTGACACATTCCCCATTGATGTACGCCGCTTTATCTGAGCTCAGGAAATAAGCGAGTTCCGCAATTTCCTCCGGAGTACCAAATCGTTTAAGAGGAACACTTTCAGCTACTTTCCTTGCTTCTTCCTCCGATTGCATCAACTTATCTGCCCCGCCTGTCCTTTCAATTGGTCCAGGGGCTATGGCATTCACCCTGATGCCATATTTGGTTCCCCATTCCACAGCCAATGTCCGCGTCAAGGACAGGACACCAGCCTTTGCAGCTGCAGAATGCACAACACCTGCTCCCGCATTCCACGCATAAGTGGCCACCATATTTATCATACTTCCTTGGTGTTTTCTTTCCATCCAATACTTTCCTACAGCAGAGCTGCAATAAAATGTACCATTCAATACAATATCAATGACCGACTTCCATCCATTTACCGACAATTTTTCTGCTGGACAAATGAAATTGCCTGCAGCATTGTTTACAAGGACATCGATACGTCCGAATGCCTCGTCTGTCATTTTCACCATACGCTCCACATGCTCAGGTTCCCTGACGTCCATCTGAACAGTTATTACTCCACCAATGCCTTGTGCTTCAATTTCCTCCTTTGCAGAAGCCAGCCTATCCAAATCTCTGCCAGTAATCGCTACATTGTACCCTTCTTTGGCAAATTTAATAGCCATATATTTCCCCATGCCACTTGATCCACCGGTAATGATTGCGACTTTTTTCTCTTCCATTTTTATTCCCCCTAATAGCTTTTTCTCTATTCTATCTTAATTATCAAAATACTCAAAATGTTTTATTGTTTTTTTTCCATTAATAAACACATAAAAAATAGAATAATAGACCAAGGAACTGTGTGAAAGATGATGGTATAATGAAAACTAATGCATGCGCACCGACCAATCATGCAGGTGCACATTTAGAAACTCAAAACTCTTTAGGTTAGGTTGATTTTCATATGAATAAAATAACAAGAAGGTTTTTTTTGAAGCGAATGCTCACCATACCTTTTATCGCGTTCATTTCGAGCGGAATCGGTTATTGGTATGCTAGATATATAGAACCGAAACGGATAAAACGAGAATCTCATATTATATCCCATAAAAAAATCCCAAAAGGCTTCTCTGGAATGAAAGTGGTACAGTTTTCCGATACACATGTAGGACATCATTTCGAAAAGAAAGACTTGGAAAGTGTAGTAAAAAAGATAAATGATGAGCAACCGGATGTGGTTCTTTTCACTGGTGATCTAATGGACGATCCATTAAATTATCCCCAAGCTGATCACCTGATCTCTATTTTGCACAAAATCAAAGCACCACACGGCAAGTTTTCCATTTTCGGAAATCATGATCATGGAGGTTATGGAACGGAAATCTATGAGGAAATAATGATTGCCTCAGGCTTCACTGTATTAAAAAACGAAAATACCTTTATTGAATTAATAGATAATAGTCGCATCTACATTGCAGGGGTGGATGACCTGATGCTGGGGAGGCCTGATTTCCGTTCGACCTTGGACGGCATTCCCGAGGACGCCTTTTCTATTCTGCTTGCCCATGAACCTGATGCTGCTAAGGAGATTTCCGAAGAGTTCCATGCTTCCTTGCAGCTATCTGGCCATTCCCACGGCGGTCAGGTCCAGCTTCCATTTATCGGGCCTTTAATCACGCCGCCGCTTGGAACAAAATACTATGAGGGCTTTTACCAATTGAATGATCTGACACTTTATGTGAATCGCGGACTTGGGACAACGAGGCAGCCTTACCGTTTTCTAGCCCCTCCTGAAATTACCGTTTTCACCCTTGAAACGTCCGAATAATAAATGGGCATTGACATAGGAATGATGACAAGCGCACAACCTCCTTTTTTGCCATACAATATTACGACTAAAAAAGGAGGCGTATGTCCATATGTATAGAAATAATCCTTACGGAACTAGACTGATAGGCGGGTTTGGGTTCCCGTTCTTTCCATTTTTGGGCGGACTTGCTGTAGGTTCCCTGCTAGCTCCGAGAGCATATTACCCACCTTATCCTTACTATCCTCCATATCCTCCATTTCCACCATACCCGTATCCTTATCCTTATTATCGTTAAGGATTTGAATGATATGGGAGGATGCAAAAAGCCATCGCAACCTTCATGCGACGGCTTTTTGCAGTGCCATACTATTCCTCGTCTTCCCTGACATGATACGCAAGAGCAAAAAGGGTCAGTTGGCAATTTATCCTATGTTCATCTGCTTGGCGGACATAATGGTAGACACCGTTTTCGTCCTGTTCCCTTGCTTTAACATTGTCTGACAATTCCAATGCAAGAACACTTTTAATCCGTTTTTTTAAGGGGCTCGCAAATACAGGGAAGAGTATTTCCACCCTTTTTTCCATATTACGGGTCATCATATCAGCAGAAGACAAATAAATTTTTTCTTCCCCGTTATGATGGAAATAATATATTCTGCTATGTTCGAGGAATCTGCCTACGATGCTGCGAACCCTGATATTTTCACTTACCTTATTCAGACCGGGACGCAAACAGCATATCCCTCTGACAATGAGTTCAATCTTCACACCTGCTATTGACGCTTCATAAAGTTTCATGATAAGTGATTTATCTGTCAACGAATTCATTTTCGCAATGATTGTTCCATTTCCGTTCTGAAGATGGTATTGAATTTCCTGTTCTATCAACTGAATAAACGTTTCCCGTATATCCATTGGTGCTACAAATAAATGATGAAATTCCGGTTTTTCGGTAAACCCGCTTAAATAGTTGAAAAAGTTTGTGGCGTCAATTCCAATTTTCCGATTTGCTGTTAAAAGTCCGATATCGGTATAAATCTTTGCTGTCGCATCATTATAGTTTCCCGTTCCAAGATGCACAAAACGCTCTATCTTATTACTCCTCCGTCGCACCACCAACGTGATCTTACTGTGGGTCTTCAAATTTGTTATACCGTAAATAACATGACAGCCTGCCTTCTCCAATTCTTTAGCCCATTGTACGTTATTCTCTTCATCAAAGCGGGCTTTTAATTCCACCAGAACAGTGACTTGCTTGCCATTCTCCGCTGATCGTTTCAACGCTTCTATTACCGGGGAGTCCCCACTTACTCGGTACAGAGTCTGCTTGATAGCAAGAACGTCGGGATCATCTGCAGCGTCCCGGACAAAATCCAGGATCGGCTCAAAGGATTCATAGGGATGATGCAGTAATATATCCTGTTCCAAAAGCTTATCAAAAATGTCTTCCTGAAATCCCAACTGTTTGGAGGGCTGTGGGATGAGCGTTTCAAACGTCAAATGCTCCTTTATCGGTGACAGCTTCTTATAAAGCGAAAAAAGATAGGTTGGATCAAGCGGACCATCCAACTCATAAATGTCCTTGCTATGGACCTCCAGCTCTTCCATTAAATAAGTTAAAATCGAAGGGTCCATCTGTCTGGATCGAACCTCAAGTCGGACAGCAGCCCCCCATTTCCGTTTTTTCAACTCTTTTTCTATTTCCTTCAAAAGATCCCGTGATCCTTCTTCATGAATTGTCATATCTGCATTTCTAGTGATCCTGAATTGAGTGACTGCGATAACATCATAGCCTTTGAATAATTTGTGGATAAAGGAAGTGATGACATCTTCGAGCATGATATAGCTGATCCTATTGCTGTTTTCCGGGAGTTTGATGAAGCGCTCCAATACAGAAGGAACCTGTACAATAGCCCGTTTTATTTTGTGTTCTTCGGGTTCTTCATCGTCCTCCAAAGTTATTGCTAAATTGATAGATTTATTGAGAAGCATGGGAAATGGTCGGTACGCATCTACTGCAAGAGGAGTAAGTACAGGGAAGATCTGTTCATCGAAATAATCTTCCAGATACTTTTTTTGAAGAGGATTTAAGCTTTCCATATGACAAAAACGCACATTTTCTTTTGCTAATTCTTCGTTTAATTGAAGCAGAGTTCGATATAGCAAATGAACAAGCTGGTGGGTTTCCTGCGATATTCTGCCAAGCTGCTCTTTCGGGGTCAGGCCAGCTTTATTTTCCGGCTTATTGTAGCCTGCTTTCACTTGGTCCTTTATTCCTGCCACCCTGACCATAAAGAATTCATCAAGATTAGAACTGAATATACCGAGGAATTTAAATCTTTCCAATAAGGGGTTGGTCAAGTCAAACGCCTCTTCCAACACCCGTTTATTGAAAGCGAGCCAACTAAGCTCCCTATTGTTGTAATAGAGAGGATTATTCAATTCCATCTTTTGTGTTTCTGCTGCATCCATATGGGAACACCCTTTGCCGTTTTTTCTTTCTTCAACAAGCAAGCTTAATCTGACAATGTTCCTAGATAAATCTCAGATGTATTGGATGGTTTATCAGCTTTTCCAAATGTTTCTTTTGCCTTTCCGCCTGGTATTCTTCCGCATCAGCGGGCTGTCGGGTTTTGATATGGAATAAAAGCCCTTTCGATTCACGAGTCACTTCCATCTTTTCCACCACATTTCTTTTGGTGGCGTTCAAGCTATAGGAAAACTTCAGCATGGCCCCATACAATCGAAAAGCCCTCAACTCCTCCTCAGTGAACCATTTTCTGAACGGATTGGCATACTGCTTGAATACAGTCTTGTTTTTGAAGGATGCAATCAGTGCCAACTTGAGGCGTTCCTTATGCATTAGGCCATCTATCGTACGGTTTGCCAGCAAATAGAACGTATGCTGACTGCTTGATTCCGCATCAATGTATTCACCCAAGTGAAAAACGTTGGCAGCCCTTTTCAGCTCCTTTCGTTCATGCTCATTTACAGATAACACTTTCAATCTATTTAATTCATCTAACATGCACATCAAAATTCCGGTTACCTGGTTCACATTCTCCATATTTATCTCAAAGTCTTTGGCCAATTCATCAATACTGTCTGTGAGAATATTGGCAGCTTTGGTTGCAGGGTTTTTCATGCTCTCAAAAAAAACACCTTCCCTCAGCCCTTTACGGCTAAGTACAAATGAAGTCGCTTTCGTGATGGATACCAGTTCATCAAACACCATCATGGCAGGAAGCATCAACTCAGCCCTGTCCTTGGATAACCCCTCCAGCTTTTGCAGTTGATCAAAAGAAAGAGACTTTACATACAAACCTAACACCTGGATGTCTTCGGGAGACATTTCATATAAGTGAAGGCCAGCCAACGGGTAATTTTTCATAGCCTGATCTATTTGGACCATATTTCTTGCGCTTCCACCGATACCAATAATTGGAATCCTATTGTTTCGAATCCATGGCAGTAATTGGAACTGGGATTCTATGAAACGCTTCATCTCTTCCTGTTCACTTTGGGTAGGCAATTCACTTTTTACAAATAGCTTTTTTAAGGAGAGCGCTCCAAATGGGAAGCTGTGGTATTCCATAAGTTCTTTATCTTTGAAATAGGTGATTTCTGTACTACCCCCTCCAATATCGATCGTTATTCCTTCTGTAAAAGGTGTAGTATTCACTACTGCCAGATAGCCGTAATATGCCTCTTCATATTCTGATAATATCCTCATGGAAAAACCCGTTTCATTTTGTACTATTTCTTGAAGCTCTTCCCGGTTGGCAGCTTGCCTAATGGTTGCCGTAGCAACACATTTCACTTCCGCCAATTGATGGAAATCGGTAATGGCACGAAAACTTGATAAGGTTGTTATTAATTTATGCACGCCATTTTCTGTTAAATACTCGTCATGATTCAAATAGTTTCTCAGCCTTGCAACAGACTTAACATTTTCCATCTCTTTAAGACGTCCACTTTTATCTCTTTTATAGATAACGAGACGCATTGTATTTGATCCAATATCAATAATTCCGTATTTATCTTTCATCGGACAACATCCTTTTTTAATGTGGCTGTAATATGTATGAAGAGTTAGAAATATTATACCTTTGACAGTAGCTTTTCAAACTTATCTGGAGGTGATCTTATTGGCTGTTCATATAGTAAGACCAGGGGAAACCTTAACTTCCATTGCCATGGATTACCGTCGGACAGTTCCACAGCTTTTGGCGGTGAACGCACTTGCCAACCCCAACCTTATATTAGTAGGTCAGCAGATTGTCATTCCGGGCTTGCCTCCCAAAGAAAGTATTCCATTTACAATCGAAGTCTCTGTGTCCAATCGCACTTTGACACTCAAGGAAAACAGTGCTGTAAGAAAAATCTACCCGATTGCTGTTGGTAGAATGCTGTTTTATACACCTGTCGGGGATTTTGTGATTGTGAACAGACAACCGAATCCAGGAGGACCATATGGCACCATGTGGCTCACGTTATCTAAAAGATCCTATGGTATACACGGTACGAACGACCCGAGCTCCATCGGGAAAGCGGTTTCCAAAGGGTGCATCCGAATGCAGAACACCGCAGTCAATGAACTTGCATCCATTGTACCTAACGGAACGGCAGTGTTTATTCGTCCATAAGCGTCCTCCTACTTCGGCCCTTCCCACATTTATCCTCCAATTGTACTAGCCGCGTTTCCAATTTTTGATTATAATGGTAATAGAAAAAGTACTCTCAAAGGAAGCGATGGCTTGTATCAGAACGTATACTATAACTTTGTCCGTCAACTTCTACTAAACTATCTTATCGGTTCCTCGATAGCAGTATTAGGCGTAGGCGGCATTTTAATTTTTTCGACATTGGATCTGTCATTCCTTGAGACCCATGTCATGTTCTTCATATTATTTACTTCAGCCCTAGTGATGGGAATATGCGAATATGTTGTATTTAAGAGACATGTTAAGGTTATCAGAAAAATTCTCTGTGCATCAGGACCTACCTATTTGGACTGTCAACACGCTTTTATACATACACACCGATTTCCAATGCTTACTGTAAAGCGGATTCTGGGACCACATTTTCTTGGCCTCTCCATCCCAGCCATAAGCCTGGTACTCCTCTGCATCCATCTTGAATGGCTTGAAATGCCTCCGAATTATGTACTATATGCTACAATCGGGGCGTTATTGATTGCCGGAATGCATGCTTTCATTGAGTATTTCCTGACAACACGTGCCATTCAACCGGTGCTTGCCTCCCTTCAGGAATTTTCAAGGAATGTACATAGACAAGCATTATCCCTTGAAGGGGATGTTCTTGTATCTATTCGAACAAAGTTTTTATTGAGCGCTCTATTTATCGGGATTTTCCCTGTATTACTATTCAGTTTAGCGACACAGGTCCGATTGGATGAGTTGCACTTAGAGGCCTATTTCCCGGATTTTTGGAATTGGGCAATAATCATTTTACTTGTGGCAGCCGCCTTTTCCTCATTCGGGGCTTTTCTGCTTTTCCGTGATATCATTCAGCCAATCAATACTTTATTAAAAGGTATGAAGGATGTGAAGGAAAATCAACTTGTACCTGCAAAAGAGCTATATGGGGATGAGTTTTCGAATGTGATCGGCGGCTTCAACTCCATGGTACAAGGTTTAAAGGAGCGCAATGAAACGAATCGACTTCTATTGGAAAGCTTCTACCAGACCCTCTCTACAGCTCTTGATGCGAGGGATCCATACACAGCCGGCCATTCCTTGCGTGTGAGTGAATTTTCGGTTCTGATTGGCAGGAGGGCCAATCTCCCAATGGAACAGCTAAAGCATCTCAAAAACACTGCTCTTCTCCACGATATCGGGAAAATAGGAGTCAGGGATGATGTCTTATTGAAGGATGGTAAGCTTACTGATGAAGAATTTGAGCAGATAAAGCTCCACCCTGTTCTCGGAGCGAACATTCTTGAGCAGGTTCTTCCAAAAGAAGCGATGGCAAAATTGATCCCCGGTGTGCGAAGCCATCATGAAAGATTCGATGGCTATGGCTATCCGGATCGGCTATCAGGAACAGAGATTCCCCTCTTTGGAAGGATTATCGCAGTAGCTGACGCTTTTGATGCCATGACATCCGATAGACCTTACCGGAAAGGGATGTCCATTTCAAGAGCATTATCCATTCTACAATCAGGAAAAGGCACTCAATGGGATCCTCAGTTTGTTGATTTTTTTCTGGCAATCATGAAGGAAAGAGAGGAGAAAGCCCCTATTGCTTCCAGTATTTAAGACAATATGGGTCTTCCCTTCCCTTTTTTAACAAACATAAGTATAATGGAGAAAAGAAAGGAGTTTATTATCGAATGCCCAATCAACGCTATACTAATCAAAGAAATACAGAAGCCCCACTGCAATCTTCTATTGAAAACCTCTCTCGTGCCATTTTTACGGTGAATCGCCATGCGAAAACTGCACCAGACCCAAAATTTCTATACTCTTTAAAGCGCCAAGCACTTGAAAAGCTTCTTGCAGAAGGCAAAGCCATCAAAAAGGGGCTGCACTTTTCCAAGAATCCAAAAAACAGCCGTCAGCAGTCGGATGTGCTAGTGTCAGCGGGGGATTATTTCTTTCATCTGCCACCAACGAAGGAGGATTTCTCGGAACTGCCTCATCTTGGTGAACTGAATGACCATTATCGAAATCCGAAAGCGAACATGTCCTTGTCGGTAGCTAAAAACTTGCTTCAGCAATACGCGAACTACTATCCAACAGAAGATAAAAAACAACCTGGTAAGAAAACCTATCAAAAACCTGTATTCAAACGCCTAGGAGAAAGCTACTAAAAAAAACGCCAACCAATCCCGAATGATTGGTTGGCGTTTTTTATTGATGCTGCTGTAGAAAAACAAGCAAAGTTTCCGAATATAGTTTCGGCTGATCTCGATGAACAAGATGCCCTGCAAACGGAATGATGGAAACCTGGATGGATTCATTACTTTTTTTGTAACAGCATGCCGCTTCGAATTCCAAAGAGGACTCTCCCCCGACCAGACACATGGTGGGCATCGAGAGATCTCTTACAGCTCCAGTTTCCTCAAACGGGTAAAAATCTTCCTGTTGCCAAGAAGCAAGCATCGCTCTCCAATCATTTTCACCGTGCATCTGATTCATATATTCTATCACTTCTTCCCTTTTAAAAAGGACTTCATGATGTGCCGCCTCCTGCTTGGTCAACTCTTCCCAGTTTTCCGGTCTCTCAGGAAATATCCCGGAGAAAGTAAGTGTTTTCACTTTATGAGGATATTTTTGAGCAAAAAGCAGTGCTGCTATCCCACCTAGTGATACACCAGCCAAGTGACAGGATTCAATATTCAGGTTCTCCAAAGTATCCATGATATCCTCTGTACAATTAGCAAAATAATTATCGATCAACCCAACCGATTTGCCATGGCCCCTTAAATCAGGACGGATAACTTGGAAACCTTTTTCTATAAAGAAGTCCCTCTGTTCTTCATACTCCGAAGAAGCGGACATCCCTCCCGAATGTATAAGGACTAAAGGATGCCCCTCACCTGTAATTTCTGTATGTAGAATCATCAATATCCCCCTTTAATTCAATAATAACCATTCATCCACCAATTGAATTAATTTGCCCAATTGAGGTTTGCTTATTTGTGCATTCGCTCCTACAAGTTCCCCCTTATGATGTAGATGGTCTGTAATCAATGAAGAGAAGATGATAACCGGGATCGTTGAGAGCGTAGAATCGTCTTTCAATTTTTTCGTTAAATGGTGGCCATCCATCAATGGCATTTCAATATCCGTAATCAATAGATCCACCTGCTGATCTCCATGTCTAACCTTCTCATCAAAGAAGGTCCAGGCTTCTTTTCCATTTTCAAAAAAGATCAAATGCTCAAAACCCGCTGCAAGCATGGTTTCCTGCAACAATTTCCTGAGCATAGGGGAATCCTCAGACAAAACAATAACCTTTTCACTTCTTGCCGGATTTATATCCGGGGTGATTCCTTGCACCCCTCCATCAACATTTGGATATATATCAAACAGGATTTTCTCCACATCCACGAGCAGAATCATTTTCTCCTGCTTTTTGATGACACCTGTAACATGATCTTCAAATCCTTGATTAAGTGAAGCAGGCTTCTCCATTTGTGACCATGACAAGCGGTGAATTTGCGTTACATGATCCACACGAAGGATTACCTTCATTCCGTTGAATTCGGCAACAATGAATTTATCCTCCTGATAGGAACTACCTTCCTCAATGGATAAAGCTTTTCTTAAGCTGATAACCGGTAAAACTTCCCCCCTCAATTCGATGATGCCTTCCACATTGGGATGCGAATGGGGGATTTTGGTGATGGATACAGGATTGATGATTTCTCTCACCTTTAACACATTGATTCCAAAGCTTGTTTCAGCCATTAGAAACTCAAGGAATTCCACCTCATTCGTACCGGAGTCCAACAAAATGCCAGATCTATTTTCCATATCATGTACGCCCTTCCGAAAGTAATTAACTTACCTACCTTCATTATCGGAGATTATTTAGAAAAGTTAAGGAGGTAGACTTCATTCAAACTCACTCCGAATTTTAGGAAGCTTATAATGTGTGAGATTCATAGGATTCCCTCTTCCTAACCGTCAATCTCACCAGATACCCTTATGTATTTTTCATAATCCCCTGCGAGTTGCATAAAGAGGATCCAACCCATCATAATGCCTGTGGATATGGTAATTATTACAGTATCAAAAAGATACTCAGATAAAGATTGATATCGCAGTTTTTCCAAATTCATCGGTATCGAAAAGTAAAGAAATACAAATAATAGCATTCCTTTTGTAAGGATGGCAGAGACGGTAAGTAAGCCGTCGATTCGTGCTGCTTCCCAGAGTACTTATCTTCTGTAGTCAAGCATTTCACCTTCAGAAATAGAAGTATTATTGCACTACCAAACAAAATACCTGCTACAAAAAAATGTTGGATAAAAAGAACTACTCCAGAAAAGGATAAGTACAAACGAAATCATCTTAAAAAGATTCATTTTCTACATTCTTTACATTGTCTATTGAGTAATACTTACAATTCTACATATAAGAATTTAAATACCTTTATTTAAGAAATGTATCTTCCCCTCACTTTTCATAACCTTCATAGACTAATCAATCTCTTGTTGCATGTAAATGCTAGTAAAAGTTGCCCTGATAAAGTTATTTTCTGATTTGAGCTATAATGGAGAAAGATAGGAGGAGAGCTAATGATAAAGGCAGTAATATTTGATTTCGATGGACTGATCATCGATACAGAAACGATATGGTATGAATGCTTCAAGGAAATAATGAAGCAGGAGCATCAACACGATTTGTCCATGAAGGATTACAGTACCTGCATCGGCACCAGCAGCAGGGTCCTGTATGAATTCCTTCAACAAGCCGTGCCTGAAATGGAAGAGGAAAGAATTAAAGAATTGACAAATGCATGCTATATGAAGAAAGCGACGCAACCCGATCTCCGTCCTGGTGTCTTAGCTTACTTGAAGGCTGCAAAAAAGAATGGATTAAAAATTGGACTCGCATCAAGCTCAGGACGGGAATGGGTAGTAGGCTATTTGCAGAAACTTGAAATTATAGGCTACTTTGAAACGATAGTCACCAGGGATGATGTCGAAAAGGTCAAACCAGATCCTGCATTATACATAAAGGCATTACATAATTTGGGTGTCAACGGACATGATGCGATCGCTTTCGAGGATTCCCTGCATGGCTCCAATGCTGCAATGGCTGCCGGAATTCATTGTATTGTTGTTCCTAACCCGGTAACGTCCCATATGGAGTTCAAAGATTACCATTTACGCTTGACTTCGATGGAGGAAAAAGAGCTAAATGATATATTGAAGGATTTTAATATGGACAAATAATTTTAATAAAACAAGCACCGATCTCTTTTACTTGAGAGCGGTGCTTGTTTTCATTTCATCCTTCTTGCAAAGTCCACAAACCGGAACTTATCCAACCTATGACGCGATTCGGTATATTGGAAAGGACTCGCATCATCGAGGTGTACAAGATTCTTGACCACTACCACATGAGAGAGGCCATTGAGGTCCAGCAGTTCCCGATCCAGTCCGGTCGCTTCCTCTACCGTCACTTCCTTGTCGGCAAAGCTAATCGAAAGCCCCAATTCTTCCTCCAGGTGTTCATAGATGGATTGCTCAGCTATCTCTTCCGTTAATAGAGGGACATGTCTTTTTTGGAAAAAGTCCATGTCCAAAATGATACTCTCTCCATCAACCTGCCGTGACCGTACCACCTTCCAAAGCTCGTCCTTTCCCAATCGATCTTGTAATTCATCAGTGGGCAATACCAGCTTAAGTTCATGGACCTTTGTAATCCAAGGTTTCCCCATTTTCCTCGCCAGCTCCTTGAAGCTGACAAGACCTGAAATCGGAAAATCAAATCTGGACCGATCGAGCACGATTGATCCCTTCCCGCGGATCTTTTGGATATACCCGTTCTGAGCAAGGAGGTTTAACGCTTTCCGTATGGTTTCCCTTGATGTATGGAACTGTACCATTAATTCATGCTCGGAAGGCAGCTTTTCTCCAACATGGATTTCTTTTTCTTCCATTTTTTTTGCAAGCTCCTGATAGATCGCTTGAAATTTATTATTTTTCATGATTAACCACCTATCACCATTTTATCATTACTTTTTCAGGTGATAAATAATGGATTCATAAGGGCGCAGGGTCACTTCTCTGAACACTTCACTTGAATCCTCATAATTACTCAACAGAATTTCAGCCTTGTATCCCTCAACATCCACATCATCAGGTAGTGTGAAGACCGTCTCTTTTGAATAATAATTGCTGACAACTAGCAGCTTTTCATCTTTACCATTGCGGATATATGCAAAGATTTCCGGATGCTTTTCCAGAATCAACTGAAAATCACCATATGTCACAATGTCGTATTCCTTGCGTAGCCTAATCAGTTTTTTATAGTGATAGAAGATGGAATCCTTGTCACTAAGCGCTTTTTCTGCATTGATATCCGAGTAGTTCCCCGCTACGCCAATCCAGGGATTGCCTGTGGAGAACCCTGCATGCTTCTCGTCATTCCATTGAACAGGGGTGCGGGAATTATCACGGGATTTATGCCTTAAGATTTCAAGGATCTCTTCTTCTGACATCCCTGCCTCCTTTTTCAAACGAAAAGTATTCAACGATTCAACATCACGGTAATCGGAAATTTCCACATACCCGGGGTTGGTCATCCCAAACTCCTCGCCCTGGTAAATATAAGGAGTTCCCTGCATCATATGCATACTGCTAGCAAGCATTTTAGCTGATTCTTGTCGGTACTCCTTGTCATTACCATATCTCGATACGATACGAGGCTGATCATGGTTGCACCAAAATAGAGCGTTCCATCCTCCTCCTGCGTTCATTTCGATTTGCCAGGTCGATAAAATATCTTTCAGTTGCTGGAAATCAAAATCCGCTACTGACCATTTCTCCCCGCCTGGATAATCGACTTTCAAGTGATGAAAATTGAAGGTCATGCTCAGTTCGTTACGATCCGGCCGTGTATATTTGATGCAATGGTCTATCGTGGTGGAGGACATTTCCCCTACAGTCATGCTATCGTACTTGGAAAAGACCTTTTCATACATTTCATTCATATATTCGTGAACTCTGGGACCATCTGTGTAGAACTTTCGCCCATCACCAGGGGGTACAGAACCATCATCGTCAGGAAAGTTCTGATCTTTTGATATCAGATTGATCACGTCCAGTCTGAAGCCGTCCACTCCCTTTTCAAACCAGAAGGTCATCATGTCATATACCTGTTTTCGCACCTCTTCGTTCTCCCAATTCAAATCGGCTTGCGTAATATCGAAAAGATGCAAATACCATTGTCCTGTCTTTTCATCGAATGCCCAAGCGTTGCCGCCGAATTTGGATTCCCAATTCGTCGGTTGCGTATCTTCTTCCTTGCTGTCCTTCCAGATGTAAAAGTCACGATAAGGATTGTCTTCCTTTGCTTCCTTGGACTTTTGGAACCATTCATGCTCGGTTGAAGTATGATTAACAACTATATCCATGATCACCTTTATATCTCTACCATGGGCTTCCTTAAGGAGTTGATCAAAGTCATCCATTGTTCCATACTCTTCATGAATCGAAAAATAGTCACTGATATCATACCCGTTATCCTTTTGTGGCGACTTGTAGATCGGAGTCAGCCAGATGACGTCCACCCCGAGCTCCTTTAAATAATCCAGTTTCTGTATAATCCCCTGAATATCTCCAACACCATTTCCAGTTGTATCATTGAAGCTCTTCGGATAGATTTGATACACAACTGAACGTTTCCACCATGGTTCCTTCTCAATCTTGCTCATCTCAACACCTCATTTTTTGTACTTTAAATTTCAAGCTTCTCTTCTGATCAGTTCAGCAGATACACCCTTGCCTCATATGGTTGCATGGTGAATCTTGAAATGTCGCTCTGTTCTTCGGTTTCATAATTGCTTGCCAAAAGCTGTTTTGTCATGAAGTGAATGTCTCTTGGCAACTCGAATACCGGATTGTTTTCATAGAAATTACAGATCACCAAAAGCTTTTTATCCTGATAGGTTCTTACATAAGCATAGATTTCCTGATGATCTTCCAAAAGCAATTGATAATTTCCATATATGATTATTTCGTTCTGCTTTCTTAAATGGATGAGTTTTTGATAGTAATAGAAAATCGAGTCCGGATTACTCAGCTCATTTTCAGCATTTATCTTTTGATAGTTGGGGTTCACATTAATCCATGGCGTTCCCTTGGTAAACCCTGCATTTTCTTCGGCACTCCATTGCATAGGTGTTCTTGCGTTATCCCTGCTTTTGGCATGGATGCTCTTCATGATCATCTCTTCATTCCATCCTTGGCTTTTCAGCTCTTCATATGCTTGCAAGGACTCAATGTCACGATAATCTTCTATGGCTTCAAAAGCCACATTGGTCATGCCCAACTCTTCTCCCTGGTACACATACGGAGTACCTTTCATCATGTGCAGGAGTGTGGCAAGCATTTTGGCAGACTGTATCCGGTATTTCCCATCATCTGCATAGCGGGATAGGGCACGCGGCTGGTCATGATTATTAAAATAAAGACTATTCCAACCCTTTTCACCTAACGCTTCCTGCCAACGGGATAAGCTCTTTTTTAAATCATGAAGCACCAAAGGCTTCAAATCCCATTTTCCGTTCGGACCACTATCCAGACCTACATGTTCAAATTGGAACACCATATTCAATTCATTCCGTTCCTCAGCCGTATAATCAATGGCCTGTTCAGGTGTTACACCAGGCATTTCGCCTACTGTCATGACATCGTAGTGAGAGAGTACATTTCGATGCATTTCCTGCAGATACTCATGGATATAAGGACCTGTTCGATAATACTTGCTTCCAGAAGCATAAGACTTTCCAGGTTTCACTTCTCCATCAGGAAATCCATCCACTTTGGAAATGAAATTGATGACATCCATCCGAAAACCATCAATTCCTTTATCAAGCCACCATTTCATCATCGTATAGATTTCTTCACGCAGCTTTTTGTTTTCCCAGTTGAGATCTGGTTGTTTTTTGGAGAAAAGATGCAGATAATAGTCACCCGTCTCCTCATTGAACTCCCATGCAGATCCGCCAAAATTAGACGCCCAGTTATTCGGCTCGGAGCCGTCCTCTTTTGGGTCCCGCCAAATATAATAGTCACGATACCGGTTATCTCTTGATGACTTAGCCTCGATGAACCATTCATGCTCGTCTGATGTATGGTTCACCACAAGATCCATAATCAGCCTCATTTCACGTCTATGTACCTCCATAAGCAGCTCTTCCCAGTCCTTCATGGTACCAAACTCTTTCATAATGGACATATAGTTGCTTATATCATAGCCATTGTCATCATTAGGGGATTCATATACTGGAGAAAGCCATATGGTATCGATTCCAAACTCCTTTAAGTAATCAAGCTTGGATATGATCCCTTGGATATCACCTATTCCGTCTGCATTAGAATCCATAAAGCTTCTAGGGTAGATTTGATAAACAACGCTTTCTTTCCACCAAGCCTTTTGCATCTCTCATCTCTCCTTCACGAAAAGTATTTTCCATGTTGCGCTTGAAATTTGTAAAGGATTGTAAGTCGGGGCCTGGCCCTTTTTTACAATCCTTTACAGTGTTCCACTCAAATTTATTGTGCTTCTTTTCTCATTTTGACTTTGGCAATCAAGAATGTAAGTCCGAACGGCACGATTAGTACGATTGCCATTCCTACAAAGAAAATTGGCCAGAATTCATTCAGGATGGAGAAGAATGCCGGGATCCCCCCAACTCCGATCGAAGGTGCCATCACACCTGCAATCGTGATGGTCACACCTGCAATGGCAGATCCGATCATTGCAGCAAAGAATGGATAACGGTAGCGCAGGTTTACTCCGAACATCGCAGGTTCTGTAATACCGAGCCAAGCGGATATGGAGGAAGTCAGCGCCAATCCTTTCAGTTTTTCATCCTTGGTAGCAAGCATCATGGCGAACGCTGCAGACCCTTGTGCAATATTGGATAGGGCAACCATCGGCCATAGGAAGGTCCCTCCAATTGCAGAAATCAGCTGCAGATCCACAGCCAGGAACGTATGATGCATTCCTGTTATAACAAGTGGAGCGTACAATCCGCCATAGATCAGACCACCGATGGCAGGTACCGCATCAAAAATGGATACAAACCCATCCGTCAGGAAGTTTCCGATCGCGAATGTGATAGGTCCGATTGCTACAAATGTAATGAATCCAGTCAGTAATAATGTAATTGGCGGAACGACCAATAAATGAAAACCGTCACTAACACGTTTTGTCAGGAATTTTTCTACCTTGGCTAATACAAAAGCTGCCACCAGAACTGGTAAGACCTGTCCCTGATAACCAACCTTTTCGATTTCAAGCCCAAGGAAATTCCAGGTGTCCACGTCTCCTTCCTTCTGTGCTTCTGCATAGCCCCATGCATTCAACAAATCCGGATGCACCAGCATCAAACCAAGGACTATCCCTAGGAGTTCACTACCCCCAAATCTTTTGGCAGCAGACCACCCTATCAGACCGGGCAAGAAAACAAACGCGGTATTTGCGATCAGGTTAATGATGCCTGCAATATCAGCCCATTGCGGGTGTTTATCGATAATGGAAGCATCATTGTAAAATATTCCCTCTCCAGTAAGCAGGTTGTTGATCCCCATTAAGAGACCGGCTGTTACGATTGCAGGTAAGATTGGAATAAATATATCCGCCAGTGTCTTTACTGCACGCTGGATCGGGTTCAAATTTTGCTCAGCAGCCTTTTTCACTTCATCCTTGGACGATTCCCCTACACCTGTAATTTCTACAAACTCTTTATAGACTTTATTGACGGTGCCTTGTCCAATAACAATCTGGAATTGTCCGTTTGTGGAAAAGGAGCCTTTTACACTCTCTATTTGTTCAAGCGCTTCCTGGTCGACCTTACTTTCATCATTCAATGCCAAACGGAGACGTGTCACACAATGAGTGGCTGCACTGATGTTTTCTTTTCCCCCGATGGCATGGACAATCTCTTCTGCCTGCTTTCTAATGTCCATATTCGTATCCTCCCGTTTTCTCTGCGTTAGCTCTTCACTTTTAGATGGAATAACTCAGTTTGTCCTTTAACAGCATTATCTGAAAGCTTTTTGTCAAGGCTTTCCACCACTTCGCCGTTTGTGATTACGACAGGTGTAATGGTGCTTGCCGCTTTTTCATTTATCAGATTTAGATCAAAGCTGATGAGTCTATCCCCAGCTTTTACTTTATCCCCTTCTCTGACATGGCCCACAAAGCCCTCACCATTCATGGAAACAGTTTCAAGGCCTACATGTATAAGTATTTCAGCTCCTGTTACAGACCGGATTCCGATAGCATGTTTTGTGTGGAAGAATTGAACGATTTCCCCATCAACCGGAGAGACTACTTCTCCTTCAGTCGGAATGATTGCAAGTCCATCCCCCATCATTTTTTGTGAAAATGTAGGGTCCGGAACTTCTGTCAGTTCCGTCACTTTTCCACTTAATGGCGCAAACACAACTTCTTCCGTCGGTTTTGCTTCTGTATCCTTCATACCGAAAAGTTTCTTAAACATATTTTTCCCTCCAGGTTTAGAGTCTAAAATAAACGCTTACATTTAAAAGATGAACTTGTATATACATCTTTAGATTTACAGTCTAACTTGTATATACATGTTAGTCAACCAAAAACTTTTGCTGTGCTTTTTTCAATAGGGTAATAACTAATTTTGTTACGAGTGCAAGAAAAATAAAAGAGAACCATGACTTAAAATGAGTCCATGTAATAAGATTAAGCATATTTACTTTCAGAAAAATGGGTTCGAAAATATATGAAAGCAAGGTAGATACAATCACGCTGCCTAAAAGGAATGTTTTCCACCTTTCTCCATACTGATAGAGAAGCATAAACAGCACGGGAATGACCGAAACATCTGCGGGAAGCAGGCAGGATACTTTGTTATATAATTTGAAAGGATACTCCCACATGCCATTTGATGTCCCAAGTAGATCCAGCCAGGTAGCCATCGCCGCCCATAATAGCCCATATGCGAGAATTTCGAATAGGCGCTTTTTGTCGACAAGCTTCCACCAAACAATCCAAGGCCAAAAAATAGAAAGGAATAACAGCCACCATCTTGGGTCAGCAATATTATTGAGTAATATCCATTTATAAAAGTCGATAAAGTAGAGTGGCTTCACTATGTACATTCCCTCTCTTTCCTGCCCTAAACGCCATTAGTTTCGGTTTTTTGTCGAAACTTGTCACAACTCAATTTATTTTTTCCTTAAATCTCCTTTTTTACTCTAAGAGGGGGGTACTTTCCACCATAACAACAAAAAAAAGACACTATCTGAATAGCGTCCGTTCAAAGTTTCACTTTCGTTTGGAATGGGAGGAAGGAAAATACTTTAAAAGAAATAGATACTTCGTTGGCAGTATCCATATTCGATTTCTTCTCTTCTTCTCTCATATAAAGTGTGTAGTTTTTCTCTTTTTTATTGCTTGCACCAGGGATTTCCACTTCCTTCAATTCCTCGAACACATCCGTTTTCCGCGAAATTACCGATTGGTCGACAGTTGCATCCAAACTGCCGTAAGAGCCGTTCAGAATGATACTATAAGCAGTTGCAGGCATCTCCTTATCTTCCTTATCCACCACTTTTGAATTGTAGATGGTAATGGGAACAATGAAAGGATTCTGAATGTTTACTGCCACTGCATTATTTGTTTTATCGAGTATAGCCGAGGAAACAATTTTATCCTTTGAGATGTGTATGTACGCAATAAATAAAAGGGAAATTATCGCAAAAGGCAGTAATATTCGATATGGCTTGCGCAGTTTCATTCTTGTATCGCTCCTAACTGTAGAGCTTGATGCTCTTTACCTTCCCTTTTACATATCACCTTGCACCACAATTTAAACATCATTCTAGTTTTCAGTTTCTTCGAAGTTTTCTATCTCATCAACTAGCTCTCCTTTTTCATTAAAAAGTTGTGCTTTATCCCCTTTGTTATTCCATAAATGATCGCTTAGCCAATGGATATATTTTTTGAAATGCTTTTTTTGAGCCCCTGAAGTAATATACATCATCTCACCTGGGGCAAGCTTATAATTTTCAGGAAAATCAAATGTTTGGTATCCTTTCTGGCTGATGAGCTTCCAATCCGTCAGGTCGATTGTTTCTGTCCCTTGGTTTTGCAAGGTGACTGTTTCCTCTTTTACATCCAAATCTGTAATTGTTATCGAATTTGTCTTCTTTCTTTCCTTGCTGTTTGCATACAGCCATGGTCGATCATTGACAAACAACAGAGTTCCATCGGTTGAGAATATGATATCCCCTGCTTCTGAAGTATTATAAATATCTGCACCGCTTTCAATCAGCCGGTTCAGTACAGGCTGGTGTGGATGACCAAAATCATTATTCCTTCCAGCGGAAATTACTGCGATTTTTGGTTTTACATCCTTCAGGAATGCAGCTGTAGAGGAACTGTTTGATCCATGATGGGCAACCTTCAAAATGGTGGATTCCAGATTGTATTTTCTGCTCAGCCTCTTCTCTTCCATCTCCTCTGTGTCTCCCATAAAGAGGAACTTTATTTCCCCATAGGCAACCTGGAGAACGATGGAAGCATCATTAGTTTCCTTTTTACCAACACCGCTGTTAAGCACCTTCACTTTTAGATCCGGATCAAATTCAAGCTTCATCTTTTCCTTGGCATATTGTACCGGAACAATATTATTCCAGACGTATTGCTTATACTGGATGAAGGACAGAGTGGAGTGCGCCTTTCCACTATCAAGTATTTTTTTTACAGGAATTTCTTCAAATAGAGCAGGAATTCCACCAATATGGTCAAAATCAGGGTGAGTAATGACCAGCAAGTCGATTGCAGTTATGGAAAGCTTTTTTAGGTAGCTAATTAATTTTGGTGCCGACTCCCTCGGACCGGTGTCAATGAGCACCTGGGAGCCATTGGGTGTTTGAAGAAGGATGGCGTCTCCTTGGCCTATATCAATATAGTGTACCTTTAATGATGCTATCGTTTTTTTGGTTCCGGTTGAAGTTTCGGCTTTTGAATTTATATAAACTGGAGAGGCAGGATGGGGTTGTATTTGAATGCTGGCAGATAGGTCTGCACCAAATACAAGTATTGGTGTAGTGGTATGGATGAATGCAAATGCAATAATAAAAGACCAGATGATCTTTTTCATGAAAACTTCTCCCCTCGAACATTTCACTCGTAATGTTACTATGGGGGAGAAGCTGCTATATTATTCGTTCTTCAAAAAGCTTTTTCAATTAACGGACCCGAAGGCAGATTTTTATTCGGATGTCCTAGTTCGCTCTTTCAAACCGATGTTGTCGAGATAAATCAGCCCACTTCCAGTTTGATTGAATTCAAATATGATTTCATTAATATCCTGATAGTCGATGTTGGCCATGTTTTCCTGCAAGAACGCCAATGGCACCTCATAAGTCTGCAGCATATGCTCGTAATTATTCCCGAATCTTTCATTCCACCAGTCGAATTTGTATAGCTTGGTGGAATAGGTTGGTTCGATTTCCACTGTTGTTCCAATGCGGGTATCCAGCTTAATGGTACCTTTTGGTTTTACCATGACAGTGATGGGGATGCTTTTCTCTTCGAACCCTTCCGGAACACGTATTCCATAGAAGTCATATCGGCTGGGGTGCAGCTGTACAGCATCGAAACTCAGAACTGTCTGTGGGCCAAGAGTTTCAGAGACTTCATCCGGAAGCTTTACTGTATATCTTCCACTTGTTCCCCGCCAGCCCAATTTTACCGCTTCATTTCCCTGAGGCTCATTATTCCGTAAAGTAAGATTAACCTCTTTCCAGACTTGCAAGTTATAGCCATGAAGCTCTCCCGCATCTTTCGTCATGGTAGTTACATCCACATCCTCCTCGTAGGTTGCAAGAGGTGTGAACGAGTTATCCTCATATTTCAACCTGACAGGATCGGTAGGAATCCACGAAGAGGCGGTCTCCTTGCTGGAAAAGATTTGACGGTATTCTTCCCTGCCTTTTAATGTAGCATCGAGAAATGCTGCAACGTATACCTTGGTCATTTCCCGCTGCAGACCTGGTTCCATAATTTCCTTTCGGTTCATGAACCACCAATATGGGGAAGGCTGGTCCACCTCCCAATCGGAATTGAATTGACCATGATTTGCACCATAAAGATAAATGCTGCTTTTGAAACCATCAAAATCATCTGAGAAACGGATCCTCTCATATTGTCTTATTCCATAATAATTGGTATGATCGGTATCGTTTGCCCCTTGAATAGTCAAATAGTTGATATCCTTCAATTCAACTGGTTGGTCACCAAGCTTGAATCTTCCGTCCCCTGGGGAAAGTCCGATTAATGCTTTGATGGAAAAATCGAAATTCAAGGTCACCTTCGCATTATTTGGCAAACGGTCCAGATCATTCATCAGTGCAGCCAAACTGACAGCCTCCCCACCACGGGAATGACCGATTAACCCGATATTCTCCATATCCACTTTTCCGTATAGGGGATGCTGTTTATCATTATTCCACTTTCCCCACTGATCCAAATGCTTTAGGAACATCCATGCCCTTCCTGCATTATCCCAGCCAATATGTCCCGACTTCCCGGAGTTAAGGAAGTTTTGGTCAATGGATACTGCAATATATCCCTTACTCGCCAGAAGTTCGCCAAGATACTTATATCCCCCGTCTGAGAAATCAGCCATATTATGATTCCCATGAACCATGAGTACTAATGGAAAAGGGCCTTGCGACAAATCATCAGGCATCCATACTTTCCCATTTAAAGGAGCTTTGTTAAGATCAAAGCCCCAGAACCACTCACGGTACCATTTATTGAAGCCTTTTGGATGAACGATAAATGAAGACATATTTACTGTGTTCGTTTGATATGTAACGTCCCGGTATTCCTCTCTTCTCTGATCCTCTCCGCTTCCATATGTAAAACTATTTATGTCGTAATCACCATTTTCAGCAGGATTTGCAAAAGGAGGATTTATCCCTTCATCTAGGACTTCCATTCTCCATGCCCCCTCTTTCCCTTCTGAAAATATGGAAAAAAGGAACAGTCCGTGCAGTAATATCGTTACGGATCCTAAAGCGGCAAAAGTTAAGCCTCTTCTTTTTCTTGCGCTCCTTACCAGTTTAATAGAAAGTCCTGTCCATGCACCCAATATCAGTAGAATATAGCCCATCATCGTAAAAAACGGTCCCAAGTATGACCCAAGCGTAATAATCCCTGCAACAGCCCCAATAGTGCATGCGACCAATAAGTTGGGCAATTTAGCTAGTACCTTTAGGGCAATCCAACAAATAAATGTTCCTATTACGATGCTGAGGAAGGCAGTAACTAGAGTGAACGAAAAATCAAACCATTTACCAGCTCCGGTATAGAAAAAAAAGCCCATAATAAAAACCGACACCAGAATATAAACAAATAATCCACGAATACTTGCTTTCCAATGGCGATCGATAAAACCTACCACCAATTTTTCACCTAATAAAAGTCCCCTTTTTATTGCATTCATTTATAGTCCCCTAATTTTAAATGTAAGAATTCCTCTAAATCATATACTTTTCAATTATCCTTTTTTGCATTTCTTTATTATGTGATTTTCCAAAAACACTTAAAATGATATAGGCAAGAAGAGAAAATATGACTGGAAGCACCACACTGTGCATCCCAAATACTCCATCCATAAAGGTTACAATCACTATGTAGGAGAGTACTCCTACGAGGATGGAGCCCAGAGCCCCCTGAGCATTTCCTTTTTTCCAATACAGACCAAGTACAACAGGCCAAATGAATGCAGCCTCCAGTCCTCCAAAAGCAAATAAATTTAAAGTAATGAGAAAATCAGGAGGGCTGATTGCCATAAAGAATACAAGAATACCGACTATTCCTGTAACTCCCAGGCTCATTTGACGAATCTTCTTTTCCGGAGCAACAGGACTTACATAGTTTAAGTAGATGTCTTTCACAATGGATGAGCTGACTATCAAAAGAAGGGAGTCTACTGTAGACATGATGGCAGCCATAGGAGCAGCCAATACGATACCAGCCAGCCAGGGAGGAAGTACCTCCATTGCCAGGAGGGGCATCACAGTGTCCGGTGTCGTAAGACCTGGGAGCACCGCTCTTCCAAAAACACCTGTCAGATGCATCCCTAGCATAATGAATCCGACCACAATAGTTCCGATAATCAGAGCTGTATGCATAGCCTTTGAATTCTTATAGGACATTGCCCTTACTGCCACTTGAGGCAATCCAACTACCCCCACTCCCACCAGAATCCAAAAAGAGGAAACATAAAGCGGAGTGAGTGTGCCGTCCGCTCCAAAAGGAGTAATCAGGTTTGGATTTTCGGCAGTAAGTTCTCCCATTATGGCCGAGACTCCCCCTCCAGCGACGATTGTCCCGGCTAAAATGATCACCGTCCCTATCACCATCACCACACCCTGTATTCCATCTGTTATAGCTACAGCACGAAAACCTCCGATAATGACGTAGACTAAGACAGAGACCGCAAAAATGAACAGCGCAGTTGTATAAGAAAGGCCTGTAATCGATTCAATGAGGATTGCCCCGCCTATCCACTGTGCTGTCATGGCGGAAAATAGAAAAATGATGATACTTGCAGCGGACAGAATGACCACCCACTTGTTCTGATAACGTTCCTTCAGGAAATCGATCAGGGTGATTGCTTTCATTTTACGTGACATAATGGCAAACTTCTTCCCAAGAATAGTCAGGACAAAATATCCTGTCACCACTTGGATCATCGCAAGCATGACCCAGCCCAGTCCCGTATGATACGCAATCCCCGGTCCACCAATGAAGCTTGATGCGCTTCCATATGTTGCGACCATTGTCATGGCCAACAGCAGTCCACCCAGCTCCCTCCCTCCAAGAAAATAGTCCTGTACGAAGGAGTTGGAACGGGAGAGACTTCTAGATGCCGCGATTCCTATAAGAAATATAATAATTAAAAAAATGATAAGCGGAAGAATCACACCTATTTTCATCGTTCGTCCCCTTTCTCCGATTCCAGAGGAAGATCTTGTAAGAAATTTTTCACTACAACTATCACAATGGCAACTATTACGATAAAGCCGAGAATACAACTATAAAAAAACCAGTCCGGAAAACCCAGGATATAGGAATAGGATTCCACCGGCCTTGAACCGAAGCCATAGCCGAAACCATACCACCAAATAAAATGAAATACAGCCAACCCGACGCCTATCCAAGCCTCTTTATGCGCAATGGGATAACGCCAGTCCTTTTTAAACATTTCATCTCCATTTTTTCCCAAAACGAAATCCTCCTTTCACTCTTCTTTTATTAAGATTGACCAAACGCCCTTTTAGCCATCATTTCCACAGCCAGGTCGTCTGCAGGAGGATTATGCAAGCCTGCTCGGACGTCACGATAATGCCTTTGAAGAGGGTGTTCCGAATGCAGGCTTTGGGCACCAACCACCCTCATCGCTTCATCAACTACAGATAACGCAGTATTGGTCGCAATATATTTCGCAGCTGCAAGATCCTCCACCAGTTCATTCCGAGTGGCTGGTGAATCGTCCCACTTCTTGGCTACACTATATAAAAAATGCCTCGCAGCAGTTAACTCAATATCCATTATGCCGATCCGCTCCCGCACTTTCGGCACATGGCTTATCGGATGCGTAAGACTGTTTGGCTGATAGGCTTCTGCAAACTGGACAGCTTCGTTTCGGGCAGCTATTGCAATGCCAAGATAGCAGGCAGGTATATGCAGCAGCCAGCCTTGAGGTTTTGGCTCCGTTTTGCCTTTCTTGATATAAATAAGGCCTTCCGAATCAATTTTAACATTATCCAAGATCAAATCATCGCTTCTTGTGGCACGCATACTTACAGAATCCCACGTTTCGCAAATCGAGAGACCCTCCATTTCCCTGGATAAAAGAAACTCCCCTACTTCACCGGTATCTGCAATCGTGGCAGAGACTATGAAATAATCAAGGATTGGCGCCAAGGAAGTGAATGTTTTTCTTCCATTAAGAACCCATTCCCCAGTATCCGTTTTTCTTGCACGGGTTTCGGGAAGTCCCCCTCTTGCCGGGCTCCCTGTACCTGCTTCTGAATGGGCGGAGTTGATGATTTTTTTATCTTGAATAATGGAAGTGCATATCTTTTTAAAAGTATCCTCCGGCCAAACTAGGTATGTTGATATATTCATCATAATCCCCAGATGCCAGCCCAGGCAAAGTGCTGTCGGACCATCGCCCTGTGCGATCGTCTCTTGAAGAAGAATAAAGTCGTACAGTCCAAACCCCTTGCCTCCATAGTTTTCAGGTATGGTTGCATCCAGAAGGCCGGCTTTCTTTATCTCATCGAAATTCTCAAAAGGAAACCTTGCTTGCTGATCGTAGTTTGCAGCACGAGTTGCAAAAGAAGCAGAAAGATTCTTGGCAGCTTCAAGAAGATCCTTCTGAAACCGATTCGTTTCAAAAGTAGGAAGATGATTCATGCTCTTTTCCCCTTTTTTCAGTATTTCTATTATTTTATCACAAAGACAATAAAATCCTTTCATAATTTAGTACTGTCCACCTATTCCCTACCATTTAGTCGGATATTACTAGAATAGAATTTCTTGTAGAAAAAGAAGAGTAAGTGTCAAAATATTTTAAATATAGAGAATTATTTTTTGATTGCTATGTTTTTTTTCTATTTGCAGTAGTACAATAAAAAATGAAATCTTCATAGATTTCTATTTTTGTAAAATACAAGGGGGTAATTTTGTGAAGAGCAAGTTTTATCTTTTTTCCGCTTTACTATTAGTTGTTGCACTTTTATTGTCTGCTTGCAGCTTTAGTGAAAGCACGAGCAACAGTAATAACAACAACAACGAAGCAGAGAGTCCGACTGATTCGGAAAAAGATGGTACCACCGATGAAGAGGATTCATCTCCAAAGGTACTTCGACTTAACAATGGATCAGAACCTGGATCACTTCATCCAGCATTGGCTCAAGGAACGCACGATTCCTGGATACTTGAGCATACATTCGAGGGATTGACCAAGAAGAATGCAGAAGGGGATATTCAACCCGGTATGGCAAAGGAATGGAATACAGAGGACGGAGTAACCTGGACGTTCACATTGAAGGATGATGTTTACTGGTCCAACGGTGACCCAGTAACTGCTGAGGATTTCGAGTACGCATGGAAGCATGTATTGAATCCGGCTACTGCAGCCCAGTATTCCTATCAGCTTTATTACTTAAAAGGCGCAGAAGCTTACAACTCTGCTGAAGAAGGTGCAGATCTAGCGGCATTGGAAGCTGAAGTAGGGGTAAAAGCTGTAGACAGCAAGACTTTAGAAGTGACGCTTGCACAGCCGACACCTTACTTCCTGGATCTAACTTCTTTTTATACTTACTATCCAGTAAACAAAAAAGTTCAGGAAGCCAACAAGGATTGGGCCTTGGAAGCAGAAACACATGTTTCGAACGGTCCATTCTACTTGGCTGACTGGAAGCATAAAGAAAGCATCGCAATCAAAAAGAATGATAAATATTATGAAAAAGATATGATCAAGCTTGATGAGGTTCAATTTGTCATTATTGATGACGAGAACACAGCTTGGCAAATGTATCAGGCCGATGAACTTGATCTAGTGTATCCATTGCCACAGGATGTACAGGGTCAATTAATGGCAAGCGATGACGCTGAATTCCATATCGGACCTGATTTGGCAGTCTACTACTTTAATATCAATAACACGGAAAAACCGTTCAATAACGCAAAAATCAGAAAAGCACTTTCCTTGGCAATCGATCGCCAGACAATTGTGGAACATGTAGCACAAGGTGGTCAAACGCCTGCATACTCCATCGTTCCTCCAGGAATTCCTGATGTGAACGGAGACTACCAGGAAAATACGGGTAAATTATTTGAGGAAAATGTAGACGAAGCCAAAAAGCTTCTTGCTGAAGGTCTTGAAGAAGAAGGTCTGGATAAGCTTCCTTCCTTTGTATATCTGTATAACACATCCGAAGGACATAAGGCCATCGCTGAAGCAGTTCAGGAAATGTGGCGTAAAAACCTTGGTGTGGAAACTACGCTTGAAAATGTTGAGTTCCAGGTCAAATTGGACAGTGAACAAGCTGGTGACTATACTGTTTCACGTGCAGGCTGGGTTGGAGATTATGTAGATCCGATGACATTCCTGGATCTTTGGGTAAGTGATGGACCATACAATGATGCACGCTTCAAAAACAGCGAGTATGACGAGCTTATCTCGAAAGCAAAATCTACTCTTGATCAAGCTGAACGCATGGAAGCAATGCACGCGGCAGAAAAGATACTCATGGATGAAATGCCAATCATCCCAATCTATTTCTATACAAAACCGTATGTATTAAAGCCATCCGTAACAGGCATTTATGACCCAATCAACAGCTATCCACAGTTCAAGTATGCTGACATAAAGTAATGACAAGTGGAAGAGAGAGGGCCATTTCGGGTCCCTCCCTTCTTTTTTTAAAATGCTAGTTAACGGGGGTCACGATTCATGCTGAAATACACGTTAAAGCGACTAGGATGGGCAATCCTGACTTTATGGGCCATCATTACACTTACCTTCATCCTGATGCATAGTGTTCCTGGAGACCCATTTGCAAGAGAAGGCACCATGCCTGAATCCGTTAGGGAAAATCTAAATCGTTATTATAATCTGGACAAACCGAAGATCGTTCAATATGGACTTTACTTAAAAAGCGTTGTGATTGACCTGGATTTTGGTCCATCCTTAAAATCTTCTACACTGACGGTCAATGATTATATCAGTAAAGGCTTTCCCGTATCTTTTCACCTAGGTATACAATCTCTTATCATCGCCATTTCTTTCGGTCTGATATTAGGCATTATCGCCTCCCTCAATCGGAACAGGTGGCCGGATTATATTGCCATGATTCTTGCCATTATTGGCGTATCGGTTCCAAGTTTTATTCTTGCCACCATCCTCATCAACTATTTTGCAGTTGAGTGGAGACTTCTCCCTGTTGCAACATGGAAATCCTGGGCTCATACCATTCTTCCTTCAATATCTCTTGCAATGTTGCCGATGGCCTATATAGCAAGACTGATGCGTTCTAGTATGCTAGAAGTGATGGGACAGGATTATATACTCACAGCAACAGCAAAAGGATTATCCAGGAATACCATTGTGGTAAAGCACGCAATTCGCAATGCAATCCTTCCTGTGGTAACCGTAATCGGAATTATAGCAGCCAATCTTGTTACAGGCAGTTTCATTGTGGAAAGCATTTTTGGTATTCCAGGCATGGGAGACATGTTTGTAAATGGAATTTTCAACCGTGATTATCCTGTCATTCTTGGATCTACCATCTTCTACAGTGCCATATTAATATTCCTTATATTTGTAGTGGATGTTGCTTATACCTGGATTGACCCAAGAATTAAGGTGACAGGAGGCAACGGATGATGGGAGAAAGACAATATTCAAAAGATTTTGAAGCTATGTTTGAAAAGGTCGGGCACACTTCTTCCGAACAGGAAAAAATTGCTGGCCCCAGAATATCGTACTGGAAAGATGCCTGGATAAGGTTAAAAGCCAATAAATTGGCAATGGTTGGATTTGTTCTGATTATTTTAATGATCGTCATGGCAATTATTGGTCCTTATTTGACCGGTTATCATTACTTCGAACAGGATTTCACGAAGAAGAACCTCCGCCCAAACAGTGAGCATTGGTTCGGAACCGATTCATCAGGACGCGATCTATTTACGAGAGCCTGGTACGGAGCCCGCTATTCCCTGCTTATCGGACTGATGGCTGCCCTGATCGACTTTGTTTTTGGAGTATTATACGGTGGCATTTCTGCCTTGAAGGGCGGCAGAATGGACAACATCATGATGCGGGTCGCAGAAGTACTTTATGCAATCCCGTTTTTATTGATGGCTATTCTGATGATGGTCATTTTGGACCGCGGTCTTCTATCCATTATCATCGCTTTAACTATAACCGGATGGATCCCAATGGCGAGGCTGGTCCGGGGGCAGATGCTCCAATTGAAGGAATATGAATTCGTCCAGGCGGCAAATGCGATGGGTGCATCTACTGGCTGGAAATTGCGAAAACATATGATACCGAACACAATGGGGCCCATACTGGTCAATATGACATTGACGGTGCCAACTGCCATCTTTGCGGAAGCAACACTAAGCTTTCTGGGATTGGGAATCCCCGCACCAAAAGCCAGCTGGGGAACGATGGCCAGTGATGCTTTGGGAAGCATCCTTATAGGAAATTTTTATCAACTTCTAGTTCCTGCCATCCTCATCTCGTTAACCATGTTTGCGTTTAACGTATTCGGAGACGGTCTACGGGATGCACTAGATCCACGCTTAAGGAAATAAAGGAGGAATCTTTTTTGGCAAACCTATTAGAAGTGGAAAATTTACATGTATCCTTTCACACATACGCAGGAGAGGTTCAAGCCGTAAGAGGGGTTTCCTTTACGATAAAAGAGGGGGAAGCTTTGGCCATTGTCGGGGAATCCGGTTGTGGAAAAAGCGTGACCGCTAAAGCGATTATGCGACTGCTGCCCCCTGGAATTACCGATATTAAGGAAGGAAACATAACCTTTGCTTCCTCTAACCTGCTAGATTTACCTGAGAGAAAAATGCAATTATTCAGGGGAAAAGAAATGAGTATGATTTTCCAGGATCCAATGACATCCTTGAATCCTACTATGAAAATCGGAGAGCAGATAGCTGAAGGGCTGATGAAACATAACAAAATCTCATCCAAAAAAGCAGAAGTACAGGCTGTTGAACTGTTGAGGATGGTAGGTATACCTGAACCGGAGAGAAGGGTCCGACAGTATCCTCATGAATTTTCGGGAGGAATGAGACAACGTGCCATGATTGCCATAGCACTTGCCTGTCAGCCAAAGCTATTGCTTGCCGACGAACCGACCACCGCTTTGGATGTGACCATTCAAGCTCAAATACTTGAACTATTGAAGGAACTGCAACAAAAGCTTGGGACTTCCCTTGTTCTGATCACTCATGACCTTGGTGTAGTCGCAGAAACATGTGAACGGGTCGTTGTCATGTATGCAGGACAAGTGGTGGAAACAGGGAAAGTGGAGGATATTTTCAACAATCCCCTTCATCCTTATACTCAAGGTCTCTTAAAAACGATACCAAGAATAGACTTGGACAGAAAACAAACCTTGGAGCCGATACCCGGGACTCCTCCAGACCTGTTGGATCCTCCGAAGGGGTGTGCGTTCTTTGCTCGCTGCCCACATGCCATGAAAATATGTCAGTCAGAGAAACCGGAACTTTTGGAAATAGAAAACAAACAACTGGCCAGATGCTGGTTACACCACCCTATTGCCAAACGTATGTACAAGGATTGTTAGGAGGTCGGAGAATGGCAGGAAGCAATGCTTTAGTAGAGATTAAGAAATTACAAAAATACTTTTCTATCAGTGGTGGAACCGTCAAGGCTGTGGATGGGGTAGATCTCACCATCCACCAGGGGGAAACAGTGGGACTTGTCGGGGAAAGCGGCTGTGGGAAGTCGACCATCGGGAAAACAGCGATTCGATTACTTGAGGCTACTGCCGGAGAGGTTCTTTTTGAAGGAAAGAATATCTTCTCTTTATCACCGAGGGAAATGAAGGCGTTGCGTAAAGAGGTACAAATCATATTCCAGGATCCTTATGCCTCCCTCAATCCAAGGATGACCATTGAAGCGATTATTGGTGAACCCCTGGATATCCATCAAACATTGAAAGGCAAGGCAAGGAAGGATCGGATTAAAGAATTACTGAGACTTGTAGGGTTGAACGAGGATCACATGCAAAGGTTTCCACATGAGTTTTCCGGAGGACAAAGGCAGCGTATCGGAATAGCAAGAGCACTTGCCCTTCAACCGAAATTCATCGTATGTGACGAGCCGATTTCCGCGCTTGATGTATCTATCCAGGCACAAGTCGTCAATCTGCTTAAAGAATTACAGGATAGATTTAATTTAACCTATCTTTTCATAGCTCATGACCTCTCCATGGTACGCTACATATCAGATCGAATACTTGTTATGTATCTGGGTCAGATGGTCGAGCTTGCAGATAGCGATGAGCTATGCAAAGAGCCATTGCATCCTTATACTCAGGCTTTGTTGTCTGCAGTACCGACTCCTGTACCCAATGGAAGACGGGAGAGAATTGTACTGGCAGGAGATGTCCCAAGTCCGATGAATCCCCCTTCCGGCTGTGTGTTCCATACTAGATGTCCGCAAGCCATGGAAACTTGCAGAGTGGAGAAACCGAAATGGCAGGAGGTCAAGCCGGAACATTTTGTAGCTTGCCACTTGTATGAATAGTCTTTTTATGCCAATTTACAAAAATACTCTAGATAATACTAAAGAGCCATTTATTTAAGGCTCTTTTTTTTAAACCAGGCTCCGTTGAACACCGCTGTTGATTTCCGCACTAGGCTGCGCTTTCCGCGGGGCAGTGCTTGAGCCTCCTCGGCTTTGCCTGCGGGGTCTCAAGTCTACCGCTATCTCCCGCAGGAGTCTTCGCCTATTGCTCCAATCAACAGCTAGTATACCAAAAACAATTTTTTAAATTAATATAACCATAAGATTATAGTCTACCTTTTTTCTATGTACTCAAACTTGGAAAGTGCTTCATTCACAAAATCCAGATCCATTTCCATGTTCAAGGCTATCCTCTTGGCCCATTCCTCTTTTGAAGCAAGCGCAGCTTCAATCTTCAAACCGGAAAGACTGCTTTCAAAGCTTTCCCAGTTATAAAATTCCCAATGGGTAACTTCTTGCGTCCCTTTCCTTCTAACCCTCTTTTCACATAAAGCTTTCCAGATCCGCGCTTGGGACAATTCACCTGCTCTAAGTAAATCATCATTTGTATATGGGGTTAAAGGAAAAGTCTGTTTGGAAATTTTACCATGGTTTCTGATATAGGATATAGTGAATTCCTCGGCTTCTGCTTCAACTTTTACGTAAGCCCCAGGGAAGAAACCTTCTAACATACCCTCGCTAAGCCTATCGTTATTTTTCTCGACAAGTATGGGTTGTATCCATTGGTCCCCCAGATCACAATAGTACTTTTCACCATTTTCCCCTAATGCAACCACGGCTACATGAGCCTTTTCATCAAAAAAATCATGACCAATTGGATAAGCCTCAACACCAGCCTCTTTCAATTCAGCAAGGAGCCAGATTGCTAAATCAAAGCAGTTTCCACCAGCTCCAAATTTATCGAAATGCTCTTTCATTTCCATGACAGACCGCTGCTTCTTGTCCCTTTTATCATAAAAATAAGCTTTGGTGATGGTATCCATTCCGACACCATCAAATTTTCTCCATACCCTTAGGATGTTCTTTGGAGCCTCCACATTCATTCTTCCCCTCAGAAATATTTTAAACTATCCATTGTTTCTATGAGATTCATAGATTGGAATTAACACTGCACGACACTCTTTTTCATAAAACTCTATGGGTCCGGCTCCCTCAATCACGGCGTATCGATAATTCATTTTCTTCAGCTCAGACAAGCAATGGCGCAGTAATTGTGCTCCAAGTCCCTTGCTTCTCTCACCCTTAACAACTCCCATTGGTCCGAAGGTGCCTTTTTTATTTTCAAAGGACTCATAGCATGCAAATCCTACAATTCTATCTTTCTCTTCAGCTAGAAAAATGGATATTTCATCTTTTTGAAAGCCGTTTCGAATGGACTCTATCCAACCTGAACCAAACTGCTTCTCCACTAACTCCAATATAGCTGCCAGGTCTTTACTCTTTGCTCTTCTGATGAAGGTAGATGCCCCAACACTTTCCTGCACCTGGTAGTAATCCATTGCTACCAGTAAATCCCGAGATGAGCAGACCGTTTTTTCCACAAAGGCTCTATCCTTTTCGGTAAGAAGCGAGTGGATGATGGGTTCCAATTTAAGAAGAGCCTGCATTAAATGCCCTTCATTCAAACGGATCTGGTTGTATCTCTGCATCCTGCCTGCCGCATATAAAAATACGCTCTTTACTTCAGGAGAGACAGGCACTGTACAAAAAGGTAGAGTTATAGGAGTCGAGTGAAAAGGTTGAAGACTTTTAGAAAAATCATGTAAAAAAGTATATCCATATCCTTTTACTAGATAGGAGGATAATTCTTCACATACTCCGCTATTCTCTTCACATATAGCAAGAAATAAATGAAAAGGAGTAAGAACTTGATGCTCCTCCACTTTATCTGTCGCCAATTCCAGAATTCTATTTACTCGGTCGGTGAAAACGATGTCCATTCAGGCTAACACTCCCCTTCCACTGTTATCTTATAGTCAAGCTTTACTATGCTTTATTTTATCATTAATAAGGGAATTTTTAGAAGCTTTTGTGAATTTTTAGCCACACAAAAAATGGGACGTCCCAATTAAGGAACGTCCCTTCTACAACTAGTTCTTCAACATTTCATATACTTCTTCATCCAATTTCTTTGCAAGCTCTGCATCATATGTTTTTACATAATCCGGCTCCTGCGTGATTTGTCCACCATAGAAGATGACATCTTCCACAGACTCAACATCCACAGTGACAATGCGATATTTCATTGTTTTATCAATTACATCCGAAACCGTCCCTTTTCCGCTAATGGAATAGCAGCTGCCACCTCCAACTACTCCCAATAACAGATCAGGATTATCATCAATATTAAATGCGCTTTCGGCTTTATGTCCCAATGCAAATTTAATGGTCTTCCCATCCTGATGGGCAACCAGCCAAGAAACGATACTCAGGTTCGGTTTCTTCGTTTTCTTATCCGTCGTGATCAACGATACAATTTTTTCACCCTGAAGTAAGTCGATAAGTTCCTGTTTAAGCGTTGCTTCTACTCTTGCCATTTTGAAAAACCTCCTCTAAAATACATATTCATATTATATACATGGAATGGGTACGAATCCAAATATTACATTCATTACCCAATTATTGAAATTCACAAACGGAAGTTCCCTCATATACTCCTAAAATAGAAAAGGGCAGGAAAATATGACTTTTCCTGACCCCTTTTTGGGAGTTAATGATAATATTTACTTCTTCTTGCATAGCTTACGGATTCGGAAAATCTCCCCTGATTCTTTTTTCTTCTGCGGCGCTTTTGATTCCAGCCAAGTAGCCATAAAAAGACAAAAAGGATGACTAAAAAAATGCCCACAGAAAAGAAGCTGCTTTTTTGGTTTTCAGGCTGGGAGGAAGCTGAAGGGCTGTCCTGTTTTCCTGTGGATGCCAATGGACTTATTTCATTCTTCACCTGCTCCACAATTACATCTTCCTTAATGTTTTCCCGGTCACCTGTTTTCACTATAAGCTGATCTTCAGCATTTACTGCATAGCTGATTACCTCATCCGCCCGTTTGGAAACATGGATATCACTTGCCAGCATAAATTCTCTACCGGCAGCATCACTGATCATCTTACCTTTTGAAACTTCCACCGTTTCAAAATTGAGAAATCCATAATCAAGTAGGTTCATCGTGTCCTTATAGGAATAGTATTTGGAAGCTGCTTTTAATGTGACAACAAGCAGTTCCTTTCCATTACGCTCAGCGGTTGTGACTAGGGTATGGCCTGATTCAGGCACATATCCATTTTTCACTCCGGTAGTACCTTCATAATCCCATAACAGTCGATGATGATTGTAGAGGGTAGTTTCCCAGCCCTCGCCAATCCACTCCATCTCTTTCGTCCCTACAATTTCACGGAATGTCTCGTTTTTCATGGCATATTGGGCAATCTTCCCCATATCCTCTGCTGTCGTGACATGTTCTGGATCAAAAAGTCCATGAGGATTTTTGAAGGTGGTATTTTCTGTACCTATTTCATTTTCCACAAACTCTGTCATACGCTTGGCAAACTCTTTTTCACTGCCGTTCAAATGCTCTGCTATGGCTGTTCCTGCATCATTCCCGGAATTGATCAAAAGACCTTGTAAAAGTTTATGAAGTGTAACCTTCTCGCCCTCCAAGAGATAAACTCTCGAGCCATCCTGATTACGCGCCTTCTCACTGACCGTTACTATATCCTCCAGATTTCCCTCTTCAATGGCAATAATAGCCGTCACAATCTTGGTGATACTTGCTGGATACATGATTCTGTCACTGTCTTTCTCATAGAGAACATCGCCAGTTTCCGTGTCTATCAGTATGGCCGATTCACTAAATAGTTCTATATTTTGATTCGCATTTGTATGTTGAATAGGAAACCCAAGTATTAGCACGGTGGCTAATAGTACAATATTAATACATTTATTTATCATGAAAGAGACATACCTTTCTAATAGAAGTCTAGTATTCTACTTTAATTTTGTTTGTCAAAAAAACTCGAAAAAACTCCACATTGAATAGTGTAACGTAAAACATGACTATTTTCATAGTAATTTTCAAATTTGTAAAAAATGTAATGTAAAATTAATAGGAATCATAAAAAAGGAATTGAAGTAATGGGTTACCCATTTACTTTAATTCCTTTTCCATTACCAATAAAGGCTTTTCTTTGTATTGTACTTCTTTAATTTTCCTGAATCCCAGTCTCCCCCAAAAATCCAAGCCCCTGTTATTATCTTTATAGCATCCTAACCGAACTGCTGAAACTCGACGGTTCGTCATCAATTTTTCGTAATGCTGATATGCTTCCTTTGCCAAACCTTGCCCTTCAAAAGACTTATGAATAAGCAATAGTCCCAGCCACGGGAACCCGTCTTTTGGATTATACATGGTAAAATCAATGATCCCGATATGTTTTCCTTTCCACTTTAACAAGTATCTCTCTTTTTCTACCTCATCGTCTTCATGTTCGGTCAAAATGTCCTTCATATCCAGCTGGGGTTTACCATCTGATAATATATTATACTTCGGCTGTGAATTCATGATTTCCAATTCTTCTTTGATAAATGATTTTCCGCTTACCATCATCTCTAACATGGATATTCCTCCAAAAAAAGAAGAAAACCGATATTGCTTCAGGTTTTCTTCCCTATTATTAACTTATCGATTTACAGGTGTTTTTTCACAATATGCCTTCAAAAAAAATGCAGGATTCAATGGTTCCCCTGTTACCATTTCTATTTTCTTGTTCCAATGATGGGAACTGCCCGGCGCAAGGAATTCATCTCTGATATAGGCTCCGACTTGCGGAGTGAAGAACTCCTCGGAAATATTGGTTAAAATATATTGATGAAGCTGAGCGGAAGTAAGCTCCCCCAGCAGGTAATTCTGATAGTAGACCGGTGCCAATGTAAAGTGAATCTTCGCTGCCCAATCAGGGTTGCTGCAGTCCTCTGGAGGATTGACAAGCTGAATCTTTTCCACCGTTTCCCACCATAATGCATTTAAATCCTGATCCGGATTTTCATAAAGCGCTCTTTCAAAGAATACGAAAGTGATGATCCATCTTGCGGAAATGAGCATTTTTAGTTGTTCATGCTTTTCTAGACTTGGAGCTAATTTATCGAGAGTAGCCTCATCCAGCTTCAGGAACTTCGATAGCCATTCCCGGTTCTCCGTCATCTTACCAAAAAGCATTGCAATGGCTTCCGTAGTCAGGATATGTGCAGGACTGCGAAGCAATGCCGGCAAATCACGATTGGTATATTTATTGTAGGCTGCATGCCCGAATTCATGAAGCATCGTTCCCATCCAATATGTATTATCCACATTATTGCATAATACCCGGATGTCCCCTTCACGGTCCATATCCATGCAGAACGCAGTTGGGTTTTTCCCATCACGCGGATTCAAGTCTGAGGACGCATATAGCCCTTCAATCGGCATATCCATCGAATTGAATGTTTCGGCTGTAAGTGTCTCCAAGTTTTTGCCTTTAAAGAAAGGATCAAGGTTTACATCCTTGTTGGCAGGAGCTTCCTGGAAGAATGGATCAGAATAATGCCATGGACGCAGTTCAGATACTTCCACCTGGAATTTCTCCGCAAGGGAGGCATCCAGTTCACTTTTTAATGCACGGAAGGTTTCATCCGACTGCTCCACAAGGTTGGTGAAAATGGAGAAAATCTCTTCCATATCCAGCTCCTGATTCGCGAATGCCATCTTATAATAGTTTTCATATCCGAGGTTTCGAGCTGCTTCATTTCGCTTTTTTACAAGCTCAAGCAGCTTGGACGATACTTCCGCCCCAACTTCCTTGCTGGCTTTCCAAGCTTTCTCCCGTTCTTCATTATTTGTGCTATTTACCAGAATATCCCGGATGTCGTTTGCTGAAAGCTTCCTGCCATCCACTTCGGGCATATACGTATTAAAAAGATAATTCAGCTCCGAAGACATGGAAGCAAGTTCTTCAATCGTCTCCTTGGACATTTGATTCTCTTTCATTTCCGTTTCCAATAGCTCCAATTGGCGCTTCTGCTCTGCACAGAGGTCTTCTTTGGTAAGTAATTCCTTCACTTTTTTATAACGTTCACCATCTGAGTAGTAAAGACTGAACTCACTTGATGCTTTTCCTGCTTCCTCTGCCCACTTTTTTTCCCCGGTTGTCTGTGCCATCCAGCCTGCATAGGATGATTTTTTCAATAGTATCTGAAATTGTTCATTCTGTTCTTTTAAGAATTGCTCTACTGTCATATAATTCCCTCCCGTTTAAAAGCCTGTCATACATATTGGTTTTGGTAATGCTGAAAAAATCAAGTGTAATTCTTTGAGATATTTGTCATCAGAAAGCTGAACCAATCCAAATTGATATAAATCTGTGAAACTAGTTGAACCCATGATTAAAGATGAAAATTCACTGATTGATAGCTTTACAATAACATCCGGTTCTATATCTTCCATTACAACTGCATACCCATCGTGGAAATTGACCGATGCTTCATGAGTAAGTTTCGCAAAAGTATCCGTCACACACCATTTGACATTCAAGTTTGCCGAACCGAAGGAATCTGCAGTAGTCTGCTCAAACAATGCCCGAACATCCAATACCTTATACATGAGCCCCACACCCGCTGCATTGCTTTCATGATAAACATGTGGCATCAGATTATCAGAGCCGTTTCTTGGGTCATTCAGCAAGAAGTGAAAAGCCTCCTGCTGAGTATTCCAGATAATCTGGTGAATCTGATCCTGCTGCGACTGTAAAAACGTGCAAAGCTCCATTAATGCTTCCCTTGTCTCCCAAACGAATTCTTTCATTAGGATATGATTGGAGATGAAATTACCAGACTTACTATTTTCAAAAGAGAATACACAATACCCCTTGCATTCGTCTTCCTGCCAGACGCCAAAAATCTTAAGCTTGGGATCCTGGAATAACCTCAACATATCTTCCTCGGACCGCACAATCATGCCATGGTTTTTCAAAGAAAACCTTGAATAGCATTTGTGAAGTTCCCCAACGTTTTCTTCCGAGAGTTTCTTCATGTTTTGTTTTGATGGACCTTTAGGCAATTCTTTCGGTGCGAAACGGTATTGATTCATCTTGCTCCCATATCCGTAGCCCATCCTCCTATAGAAATCCGGGCGGAAAGGATATAAAGCAGCAATGACTGTTCCTTTTTCCCGATAGTACTGTTCAAAATATGTGATCAGTTCCATGGCGATCTTTTCTTTCTTGTTAAGCAGATCCACACAGACAAATCCAACTCCACCAAGATCGATTTGATGAGAGAGAAAGTTCATCGTAAAGTCATGTAAAAGCATGCCGCCAACAAGCGTGTTTCCCGAATATGCCCCAAAAAGATTTTTCCCATCAGATTCCGTCTGCTTCTCAAGCCGCCCAACCAGATTCTGTTTATCTTCCAGGGTATTCACTCCCATACCGGGATAGGCATTCCTGGCAACCTCTACAAAGGAAGGAATATCAACCCTTGATAATGACCGGATGCTTACCACGCTAGACTCCCCCTCGGACACCTTCTTTTATTCCCTTTTTCATCCAGACCTGGCCTATCCTTTTTGTAAATCCCTTATCAAGCAGGAATTGATAAACCCTTTTATTGGAGATGGCGAAGAATGCCACGGTACAGACATAGTTGACGGAGGATGGTGGAAACAAATACGAAAATAAGGAATCGATCAAGTATTCCGTATTCCCTTTATCTTCCTTAACATAACAATGTGTGACAGTGACGGCTTTCAGAGTTCCTTCCCCGTCAAACTCCCTTTTGAAAAGCCCGTATGCAACTGTTTCCCCCTCGTTATTCAACAGCTGTAGTGCCTGCCCTTCCCTCATGGAAAACCACTGGCTTTGCCATGGGGTGTCATGTTTATAAATGGGTAGATACTGCGCATCATGTGCAGACGTGAAAATAGCCTGGTAGTCCAGTGCTCCATAAAATTCAGGAACATCCTCAGTCCTTAAGTGCACCACTTCATCCACAATTTTGTATCCCTTTTTTTCATACAAGCTGATGGCCTTTGTGTTTTCTGTTATTGCTTCCAGGGTGCTTACTTCCACATTTGCTTCATCATATATATCGAGAGCCTTATCGATTAATAATTTCCCTACACCTTTTCTTCGGTAATCGGTTGCTACTCCTGTTCCACCGTTCCAGGCAACTTTTTTTCCTTCGATGGTTTTGACTCCACTTAACAGGATCCCGATCGGCTTTTGCTGGTCGAATGCCACAATCGATAATGAGGCTGATAGGTTTTCATGCCCCAGTCTAGTTGTAAAACGATCCACATCCATTTTCGCATCAAAAAAATAGCCTTCAAAGCCAGTGTTCCATGCAGCAACCGCTTCTTCCAATTTGCACTCACTCAATTTTTTGATGGTAAACAATGTTTTTCCCCCTTTTGTCATTTAAGCGCTTGTTTTTCTTTTATATTTCTTCATACGCCCGCTTTGTTTCTTTTTCAATAATGATTAGATAGCCTTTAATACGGATAATCCACATGGGCAATCCCCGCCTTGTCAGTTTCTTTTTAATTCTATTTAAACTGACCGGACAGTCTATTTTGAGAGTAAAAAAAGGCGTGAGTAAACCGACCACTCAGTTTATTTTCATTTAAGCATGAATTTTCGAAAAGTTCAATTTAATCTTTTCGACAAATTCCTCTCTCTTTATCCAACTACTCTAAGGAGTTAACCATGGAGTTGATGACATTTTCCAACTGGTTGACCAGCCTCTCATAGAGCTCATCATTTTCCATCACACATTGATAGAAACAGATTCCATCGAAAGAGCTCCAAAACACATTCCCAATAAAATCTACATCAAGCTTGTCTGGGAACTCTCCTTTATCGACACCGAATTGAATAATATCCGTTAAGATCTTTTTATAGACCATCTGGTAACGATTGTACATGAAATCCTTTGTCAACTCATTCCGAACCGAGCTTAGCCAAAACTCGATATGTACCCTACTTGTATTTTCCCAGTTAGGATTCACTTTTACCTGCGAGCGGAACACTTCAAAAAAATGGTCGAGTCTTTCCTTCGCAGTTGGCAGTTTTTCAAGCTTCCCCCTGAGCACCTCAAAGCTTTGGTTGGAATTTACATTCATTAATTCAATATAAATCTCGTCCTTACTTTTGAAATAATTGTAAATGGCTCCTTTACTCATGCCGGAGTGTTTCACAATATCATCGATGGTAGCGACCTGGAACCCTTTTTCTGCAAAACAAGCCAGAGCACTTTCGAGAATCATTTTTCTCTTCTTTTCCTTATACTCTTCGGAAACTGCAGGTGGCATCTCCATTCTCCCTTCCATATAAACGACTAGTCGGTTTATTATTTCAATGATACACCATCCTTTAAAAAATGACAGTAAATTCTAAAGAAAAAGAAAACTTTTTTCACAACCCTTTATTCGAACATCTGGAATAAGTGATATCTATAATGAAAGAAGGAGAGGAGGAAACCGGATGATAACAATTAAAAGTGAACGTGAAATTATTATGATGCACGAAGCAGGCAAACTGCTGGCATCGTGCCACAAGCTACTGAAGAAAAAAATAAAACCTGGGGTTACTACTCTTGAGATAGATCTGTTTGTGGAAGAATATCTTATTGCACACGGAGCAACTCCGGAGCAAAAAGGATACAGAGGCTACAAATATTCAACCTGCGCTTCCATCAATGATGAAATATGTCACGGATTCCCACGAAAGGAGCCTCTAAAGGAAGGAGATATCGTAACCATAGATTGTGTGGCCAATTTGAATGGGGCACTTGCAGACTCTGCCTGGTCCTATCCCGTAGGAAAAGTAAGTACAGAAGCTAAGGACTTGCTGACTGTTACAGAAGAAGCTCTCTATATCGGCATTGCTCAAGCAATTGCTGGCAACAGGACAGGTGATATCGGTCAGGCCATTCAAGAGTATGTGGAAGGCAGGAACTATTCTGTTGTTCGGGACTTCACTGGACATGGTATAGGAAGGAACATACACGAGGAGCCACAAATCTTTCATTATGGAACAAAAGGCAGGGGGATGCGCCTTAAGGAGGGAATGGTAATTACGATTGAGCCCATGGTCAATATCGGATCATGGTTTTCCATGCTGGACGATAACGGCTGGACCGCCAGAACCGTCGATGGCATGCTCTCAGCACAATATGAACATACAATCGCCATCACGAAGGATGGACCATTGATTCTGACTTCTCAGGATAATTAATAGACTTCATGCTTATACTAGCGGTCAATCTTTATTGGTCGCTAGCTTTTGTATTTCCGTCGAAAGAAATGTACGAAAAAAACAGTAACCCTAGGATTACTGTTCTCTATTTCCCAGCACTTCCTTTTTCAAAATGGAGAAAACATTTGCATCATGAAAGTTTCCCCCTTGAAACAGGTAGCTGCGAAGCATTCCTTCATGGGTGAAACCCACCTTTTCCAATACTTTTCTGGAACCTACGTTTTCCGGATATACATTGGCACCGATTCGCTGAAACTTCATGGTGTCGAAGCCATAATGTACTAACGACCGGATTGCTTCAGTTGCATATCCCTTCCCCCAGTGTTCCACCTCTATTTCATAGCCGATCTCTGCCCGCAGGTGCTTTTCGGAAATGGCATGGAATCCACAAGTACCTATTAGTTTATTAGTGCTTTTCTCCACAATGCCCCAGCGAAAAAGCATATTATAATCATCCAGGAAGTCTTTAATAAATTTATCCGCCTCCAACCTGGATTGGAATGGCTCCATCCCATAATATTTTGTCATCTCCGGATTTGAAAAATAGCTGTATATAGTATCAGCGTCCTTTAATGATAAGCTGCGCAATTGCAAGCGCTCTGTCCTGAGCATTGGTACTGGTTTCAACAATTCTCCCCTACCCTTCTGTCATCTCCGCTACAATATATTGGTTTGTCCACATCTTCAGCATCAGAACGAGGCTCTCGTCCCCTCTGGTAAAAACGAAAGTGGAGCCAAGCTGATCTGTCAGAAGCCAGCCTTCTGTTTCAATGAGGGACAGTACCTCCTGAAACCCTCCCCCTTCATCCATCCTGGCCATTACCGTCACAGTCTCCTCTTCAGTGGAGATGATCACAACTTCCTTTCCCAAAAGTGCAAGCTTGACAGCACCTCGAACATTTTCATTAAAAGAGAGAAGCACACCTGTCACCAAAAATACACCTGCAACTATCAATAATGGCCATTTATATTTCATTCACATCACCTTTACACCTATATTTTTCTACCCAAGATTACCAAATCCCTTTTTACTCCTTCGAGTTCTGCCACATTCGGCAAATAGCCCCATTTTTTAAAACCAAATTTTTTGAAAAGGCCGATACTTGGGAGATTGTGTGCAAAAATGAAACCTAGAAGATTTTCAATCCCAAGTCCTGGGCATGCCTCCAATGCGTATTTCAGCAGATATGCGCCAAGACCTTTACCTCTGGTGTTCTCATGCAGATAGATGCTGACCTCGGCAGTTGCCTGATAGGCTGGCCTCCCGTAAAAGGATTGGAAACTCAGCCATGCACATATTTCATTCTTCTCTTTGTCTACAACCACCCATAATGGTCTGTTCACCTCATTATGATCGTGGAACCAGGAAAGCTTGTCCTCCACTGAAATTGCATTTGTATCGGCTGTAACCATTTTGCTCTCAATGGTCGAGTTGTAAATGTCGACAATGGCAGGAAGGTCTTTTTCCTCTGCATTTCTAATTTCTAATTGTGGGTTTTCCATGATGATTCACCTTTCTAGTATTCTATGCTTTCTACTTTTATTTAGTATATAATTTCATTTCAAATCTGAATAGATAAAAAAAACCAGCCATACTAGACTGGTCTTACCCTTTCATTTTATCCCCTACAAATTGGACATCTGTTCCAACAATTATTTGCAGATTTGTTTGGTTTACTTTTATGACTCCTTTGGCCCCATGTTGTTTTAATGAATTTTCTTGTACTTTACTCATATCCTTGATCGTTAATCTGAGTCTGGTTGTACAATAATCAACAGCAGCAATATTTTCCTTACCACCAATATCATCTATAAAATTACGAGCCATTACAGAATATTTATCTTCACCTGTTCCCTTTTCTTCAATTATATCCTCTTCATCTTCTCGACCTGGTGTTTTTAAATTAAAGGTTTTAATAAGAAAATAAAAAACAAAGAAATAGACTGCACCATAAGCTAAGCCGATGATTAAAAGTAACAACGGCTGTTGTGCTATTCCCCAATTCAAGAAAAAGTCGATGGCACCGGCAGAGAATCCAAAACCGTGCTTAATATCCAATAAGTAAACAATAACCATGGAACTTGCTGTCAACAATGCATGGATGACATATAAAAACGGAGCCAGGAACATGAAAGTAAACTCAATCGGCTCTGTAATACCAGTTAAAAATGAAGTAAAGGCGATACCAATCAGCATTCCTGATACAGCTTTACGGCGATGTTTTTTTGCTGTTGCAACCATCGCCAGCGCTGCTGCAGGCAAACCGAACATCATGACAGGGAAGAAACCGGCCATAAATATACCAGCTGACGGGTCACCAGCAAAGAATCGATTTAAATCCCCAGTTGCACCATTATATTCTCCAAATACAAACCACACTAAACTATTTAATACATGATGCAAACCTATTGGAATAAGAAGACGGTTCAAGAATCCAAAAATACCAACTCCGACTGCTCCTGCATCTATTATCCACTGGCCGATGTTGTTTATAAATTCTTGGATAGGAGCCCAAATGACTCCAAATATTCCTGCTAAGATTACCATCACAGTAGCGGTAATAATAGGAACAAAACGTCTTCCTGCAAAAAAACCAAGCCAATCTGGCATTTTAATATCATGAAACCTGTTGTAAAGCACTCCTGCTACAACCCCTGATATTATCCCGCCTAGTATGGCCATATCAATCTCTTCATTAATTGCTTGGGTACCACTTACTAATACCAGGTAACCTATTGCAGCAGCCAAGGCCGCAGATCCATTATTGTCTTTGGCGAAACCAATCGCTATCCCAATAGCAAATATAAGAGCAAGATTAGCAAATACTGCGTTCCCTGCGTTTGCAATAAACTCAATATCCAATAAGTCCTCTTGTCCAATTCTTAATAATATTGCTGCAGCGGGAAGCACCGCAATCGGCAACATTAGTGATTTTCCGATTTTTTGTAAAAAACCAATCATTTTTATCAATTCTCCTTATCCTTTTGTAAGTGCTTGCAACGAAGTAATACTAGCACACCTTTTAAATAGTTGTCTATACCAATATTTCTGGAAAACACTTAAAATATCTAACGTTTAACGATTAACAGATTAAAAGTGGTATATACAACTATACATTATTCTGTTAGAATTAACATATAATAATCGTGAAAGGAGACTTACATGAGTACTTTCCTAAATAGTTATTCCCTGCTTTCCGTCAATCTAATAAAAGAGAAAACAATTCAACAAACTGGATTTATTAAAATTAAAGAAGGAAAAATTTTCGAAATCGGAGCTATGGATCAATATCAAAATACTGAAAATCTGCAGGAAATTCGTTTTCCCTCCGATCTGTTTGCTGCTCCAGGCTTCATAGACATCCATATCCACGGTTTAAACGGAGCTGACACGATGGATGCTTCAGAAGAGTCATTGAAAACAATGGCAGCAACATTGCCTCAGGAAGGTACAACTAGCTTTTTAGCAACAACAATTACGCAAGAGCGTTCTGATATTGAAGCAGCCTTACGCACAGTAAATAACTTTTTAAAAATAGATAAGAATGATTTAATAGGCAGTGAATTACTTGGAATACATTTGGAAGGTCCATTTATATCCCCAAAGCGCGCAGGTGCACAGCCATTAGAACATATTGTGAATCCAGATATCCAACTATTTGAAAGCTGGCAGGTTGAATCCGGAAACCAAATTAAAGTGGTTACCATGGCACCCGAGCAACCAAACGGAATAGAATTTGTCCATCATTTAACGAAAAATAAGGTCATCACTTCCATCGGACACTCTGATGCTGTTTATCATGAAATGCTCGACGCTATGGAAGCAGGTGCAGAGCACGTTACACATTTTTACAACGGGATGCGAGGCAGCCACCATCGTGAACCGGGTGTTGTAGGTGCGGGACTTGCCCATGATGACCTGTTAGTCGAAATGATAGCTGACGGTATTCACGTTCACCCTGCTGTCGTAAAAGCAACCTATCTTGCCAAGGGAGCAGATAGAATTCTTTTAATAACAGATTCCATGAGAGCAAAGTGGCTCGAAGATGGAGAATATGAATTGGGTGGCCAAAAAGTCTCAGTGGCAAACAATACTGCACTACTTGAAAATGGCACACTTGCAGGAAGTGTTCTAAAAATGAATGAAGCATTAAGAAATATGAAAAATTTCACAGGCTGTACACTAGTAGAAGCCGTCAGAATGGCTTCTACCACCCCTGCTAAAAGACTCAATGTTTGGGAAAGAAAAGGTAGTATCGAAGTTGGTAAAGATGCTGATATTGTAATCATGAATCAAAATTGCGAAGTCAAGATGACCTTTTGTAAGGGTCAATTAGTTTATAAAGGAGAGTAGTCCCTAATGGATATTATCACCGCTAATACCTATGACGACCTAAGTCAAGTAGCTGCTGAAATAATAATAAAAAAAGTAAAACAGAATCCTAACCTTGTAATAGGAATGGCAACAGGAAGCACACCAAAAAAACTCTACGAATATTTGATAAAAGACCATAAGGAAAATGGTACCCCCTATCAAGGTATTACTACTTTTAATCTGGATGAATATGTTGGTTTAGATAAAAATGATTCGAGCAGTTATTACGAATATATGTACAGAAACTTGTTCAAACATATCAACATCAGTATAGAAAATACTCATATTCCGAATGGAAAAGCAGAAGATCTCGAAAAAGAATGCATAAATTATGAACAGAAACTCCATGACAATGGCCCTATCGATATCCAGATTTTAGGTTTAGGCGAAAATGGACATATTGGTTTTAATGAACCTGGAACCAGTTTTGACAGCAGAACACATGTTGTAAAACTTACAGAATCGACTAGAAAAGCGAATGCACGTTTTTTTGAAACGATGGAAGATGTTCCCTCTCACGCTATTACAATGGGTATAGATTCCATTATGAATGCGAAAGAAATACTACTTTTAGTTTCTGGAAAGAACAAAGCCAAAGCTTATGAACAACTGATGAATGGCAGCTTTTCGGACTCCTTTCCTGCATCTATCCTAAAAAAGCATCCTTGTGTTAGAATTATTGCAGACAATACGGTTCTTCAGAACTCCAGTATTATTGCTTGAAAGGAGATAAACAGGGTAAATGATTGATAAAAGTTCCCCCATACCATTTTATTACCAACTAGAATCTTTCATTAAGGATCAAATTAACTCAGGTAATCTTGTTCCTGGAGATACTATACCTTCAGAGAGAGAATATGCCGAAGCTTACGGAATAAGCAGGATGACCGTCAGGCAAGCCATTAATTCACTGGTGACCGAAGGGCTTCTCTATCGTAAAAAAGGAAGCGGCACTTTTGTAGCAAATAAAAAAATCGAACAGCCACTTCAGGGCTTAACCTCCTTTACAGAGGATATGAAAAAACGAGGGATGAACCCGACAAGTGAATTGATTCATTTTGAAATAGTGCCAGCCTCCATTAATATAGCTGATGAACTTCATATTAAGGAACATGCACCTGTTTATGAGATAAAAAGGATACGTTTGGCTGATGGTGAACCGATGGCACTTGAGACAAATTACATCTCTGCCAATTTAGTAAAAGGACTAACGGAAGAAGTCGTAAACACTTCCATTTATGCTTATATCGAAGAGAAGCTGAACCTTGAAATTGCCCACGCAGATCAGATGATTGAATCCATACAAGCTTCCAGTGAAGATGCCAGACTTTTAAAAATCAATAAAGATCATCCAATGTTATACATTAAGCGAAATACTTTTCTACAAGATGGGACTCCTCTGGAACTAGTAAAATCCCACTATAGGGGAGACCGTTATAAATTCTTCATCAAAATGAAGAGATTTGAATAGTAAGGGAGAGGTATCATGGATACGAGTTATTTATCAGCTGTTCAACAGCTCCTGACAAAAGTGGAGGAAAAAAACAGTATGGAGATAGAGCAGGCATCCTCTCTCCTTGCTGACTGCTTTGGAAATGAAGGTATTCTACATGTTTTTGGATGCGGCCACTCCCACATGATCGCAGAAGAAGTATTCTATAGAGCAGGTGGAATTGTCCCAATCAGACCTTTATTTGTGGAAGATCTCATGCTGCATAAGGGTGCTCTACGTTCCTCTGATTTAGAGAAAGATCCCTTGTTCGCAAAAACCTTTCTCCCCTCCCAACCATTCCAAACAAATGATGTTTTATTGGTTGTCTCCACATCTGGAAGGAATCCTGTCCCGATAGATGTTGCCCAGTATGGGAAAAAGATGGGATTGAGGGTCATGACTATATCATCTCATGCATACCACCCCCTTGCTTCTCGTCATTCTACAGGTTTACATTTAGCGGCTTCAGCTGATATTGCACTTGATAATCTTATCCCTGTAGGAGATGCCTTAATAACATTACATCATCATCATTCAACTAATAGTATAGGGCCAGGGTCCACTATCATAAATGCAGCCATCCTGAATCAAATAATTGTTAATTCCGTTGAACTCCTTATTAAACGGGGATTGGAGATTCCTATATTTAAAAGCGGGAATGTTGACGGTTCTGAGGATCACAATAACGAATTGATAAATAAGTATGGAAAGAGAATTGAATTCTTTTAAAAGTAAGTTAACATTGCCCACCACTTCGGGTGCAATAGGAAAAGAGCCTGGCTATCATAAATGTACCCTATAGAGGAGACACTTGAAAAAAGTGCTCTCTATAGGGTCTTTTTGTATAATCAATATGATACCTAAAGAATAGAGAAATTTGGAGACGGAGAATCCTATTTTATAGTATATTTTGGAAGAATCGTAGAATTTTTCCAAAACAAAAAAGCAGCGAAGCTCCATTCGCTTCGCTGCCTGACCAATTATTTTGAGATAAACATCTGTGTCCAGTAATGGCCGTAAGAGCCGCCTTTCGCATAACCCACACCAATTTCAGTGTATTGGCTCGAAAGAATATTCTTTCTATGTCCTTCACTATTCATCCAAGCATTCATGACCTCTTGTGGTGTTTTTTGCCCAGCAGCAATGTTTTCTCCTGCTGCTCGGTAAGAAATACCAAAGTTCTTCATCATCGTAAACGGAGATCCGTATGTTGGTGATGTGTGGCTGAAATAATTCTTGTCTATCATATCCTGAGACTTGTATCTTGCTACTCTAGATAACTCCCAGTTCAATTTCATAGGCTTGAGCCCATACTTGCTGCGCTCCTGGTTCACCAGAGCTGCAACCTGCTCTTCTGCTGATTTCACCTCTCCTAATTCTGGAATATTAAGCTTCTGTCCAGGGTAGATCATATTCGGATTTTTGACTGCCGGATTGGCTTGAATAACTTCCGATACTCCCACCTGATATTTCACTGCAATCTTCCACATCGTATCACCGGACTGTACCGTATGAGTAGTTGCGGCAAGTGCTGCTGTATTTCCACCTAAGACTATAGCGACAATCGACAATGTTATGAGGACTTTCTGTAAAGTTTTCATACTATTACTTTAATATGAAACATGTAAAAGAGAAAGAAGAAATTATTGTAAAATAGGAAAAACACCTATGGAATGTTTGTCTTACTTGTAATGGAAAGTTTTGGAGTGGGTATAACAGTCGGTTCATTTTCTTTCAGTTTAGTTGAAGAAGTATACCCTTCCTTTATTTGTGCCTGTGTGACGGAGGTTCATGGATTGGAGAATTTGAAAGGTGACAGAACTAGACAAGTTTGATATCGATAAAACGCGATATGCGACATTTCACGCATACCATCTCCGGTTCATAACCACAAAATTCTGTGTGCAATCAGCATTGGCTCCATCCTGATTGCGAAAAAGAAGGAAGCACCAACGCTCCCTTCCCAACATCCTCTCACAAAAACACAACCGCCACTCCCGCCCCAATCGCGAACGCGGTAAGAAAAGCTTCCGCTCCTTTTGAAAGGCCCGATACAAAGTGACCCACCATCAGGTCACGGACTGCATTGGTGATAAGGAGCCCGGGAACAAGTGGCATGACTGAACCGATTATGATTTTATCCAATTCCTCCCCCACTCCGATGGCTACCAATTGAAAAGCCATGAGTCCTATGACAAGCGCGGAAATAAACTCGGCGAAGAATTTGACCTTTGTATAATGCTGAATGATCAATAAGCTGGTGTAGCCTACTCCTCCAATAAGCAAAGCGGGGAAAAAATCTGTCCAGATACCTTTGAACATGATAAGGAACGATCCACTTACGATTGCAGCAGCTGCTATTTGAAGCCAATTTGAAAAAAACAGCTGTGCAGATTCCAGCTCTTTCAACAAAACAAATGCTTCATCCATGTCCAGACTTCCACCAGCTATCCTCCTTGAAATACCATTTACTCTTGCCACCTTTTCCAAATCGGTGGTCCGGTTACTGATTCTCACCAGTTGAGTCGGGCTTACACCCTGTAAGGAAACAATTATTCCCGTAGGCGTGACAAAACTGTGTGCTTCCGTGATACCATACGCCGCAGCAATCCGTGTCATCGTATCTTCCACCCTGTATGTCTCTGCGCCGCTTTCCATCATGATTCTGCCGGCCAGTAGACAAACCTTCAGTACCTTTTCTTCATTATGCTCAACCATTTCATTCATTTTCCCACCTCATTACCAGCGGCCACACTCGGTTTTCTGAAAGCCTTCATTAAAATTTGTACAATAACCTCGGCAAACACCAGTCCCATGGCTATCGCACCGGAAATCATAAATGCTTTTGCTGCAAGAGGAATAGCAGCCAGATAGTCATTTTCAGCCACCTGTCTCATCGCGTTATAAGCCAATCCTCCTGGAACAAGCGGGATGATGCCTGCCACGCTGAAAATGATCATGGGCATCCGGAATCTTTTCGCCATGATATGGCCTACCAATGCAACGGCAAAAGCCCCTACAAAAGAAGCGATAACAGGATCCACTCCGGAATCAGCTAAAAGTATGTAAGAAATCCACCCGACCATTCCTACAAATCCGCAATGGATCAAGGAATTTCTAGGTGCATTAAATATCACTCCGAACCCGGTCGAAGCAATAAAACTGAAAATGATCTGTGAAAGAAGATACTCCATTGCTTCACCTCTACCAATGTGATAAAGCCTATTATAAAGCAAATCTGCCAAAGACCCAAAAAAAACATCAGGCTGTCAAATCCTGATGTCTCTTACCTTGACTATTTTTTTTGAAAGGATACCAACTCCACCCTTCTACCGATCCACCAACCATGTCTTCGCTACTGCAAAATACTCCCGTGTCCAAAGCTTGAAAATAGCTATTTTAGGGGTTTTTCCAGGAAGGGTATGTACCTCATGGAAACCAAGACGCTCGGCAATGATGGATGCCCGGAATAGGTGGAAGTCATTACTTACGATGGCAACTGATGAACCTTCATCCATAAACTGTTTGGAAAAACTCAGGTTTTCATAGGTGGTCGTGGAAAGACCCTCTTTGATGACCCGCTCCTCACTCACACCATTCTTTAGAAAATACCGCTCCATCGCTTCGGCCTCTGTGATATCTTCTCCTGGTCCCTGTCCACCGGAGACAATGACCTTCGTCTCGGGGTTTTCTTCGAGATATTTCAGAGCCGCTTCCACTCTATAACGTAATGCCAATGTCATCTGTTCCCCTCTCACCCTTGCACCAAGTACAATCAAATAATCAAGGTCGCTTGGAGGCTGTTCTTTTGCAGTCTGATAAATGAAGATGTGAACAATCACAATATATAAGGCTAAAATAATTGCGAATGGTAATAGCCACTTTATCCATTTTTTCTTTTTCATGAATAATAACCCCTCTTCTTTCGTCTATTAATTTAACGAATGAATAGGGGCTTTGGTTTCAAAAAATCACTAGTTAATTTCTTTTACAGCTTTTTCAATGGCAACTTCACCTGAGATGACATCAAAAGCTGTACGATAACTATTTTGGGCCGATAGAACCTCCAATAACATTCTTGCAACATCTTCACGTGGAATAGTGCCCCTTTCAAGGTTCAATCCCAGTTGTATGGTGCCGGTACCAGGTTCGTTCATAAGCCCTCCAGGTCTGACGATTGTATAATCGAGGCTGCTTGATTCCAACATTTTATCGGCATAGTGCTTGGCCACATAATATGGTCTTATTTCTTCGTTCCAGTTATCCCGATTGTGGGCCTGTAGGGCACTTACGAGGATGAACCGTTTTACCTGTGTATTTTCTGCAGCCTCCATCACCTTCACTGCACCATCAAGGTCGATGAGCAAGGTTTTGTCGAGACCTGTACTGCCACCAGATCCTGCGGTGAAAATGATTGCATCATTTCCTTTCACTGCATTTTCTAGATCCTTTACCGGTCCCTCCAGATCGGCAAGTACGGTTTCAATGCCTTCACTTTGGAATTTCTCAGACTGCTCTTCTTTTCTAACCATGGCAACAGGTGTATATCTATCATCCTCTTGAAGCATTCTTACCAGCTTGGAACCTATCTGCCCATTTGCACCAACCACTAGTACTCTCATCCCTATCACACTCCCTCAAGGTTTATTAGCCATTATTTCAGAAGCGACAACCATATGCAAAAGTACTGCTTATGACAGATTGCTAGTGGTTGCATTCTTTTTATAATACTACCCTGTAGAAGGGAAATCATTCATCCATATGAGAGTTTACGAAGGAAGTGCCCATTGAACTACTTTGACATGCCTCATTTCATTACGCACCTAATCTATGGAAATATTTTCTAAGTCCTTCACCTAGGATATTGAAAGTGAACACAACAAACATGATAGCTACGGCGGCGTTTATGGGAATCCAGATGGCTGTGTAGATGTCCTTTCTCGCTTCTCCCAGGATGGTTGGCCAATTGAAGCTTGTATTCCTGATTTCTCCCCACCCTGATCCAAGTTGAACGAATTCCTGGGTCACAAATATCGAGAAAATTCCAAGCTGGCCTATAATCAAGGCCACTCTTCCAATATCAAAGAAGAAGTTGACGATAAGTGTCGGCAGCAGATTGGGAAGGTAATAGTTTTTCGCTAAGCCAATTGGGGTTAGCCCAACTACAATGCCCGCTTCCACATATGGAGTCCCTTTTATCTGCAGGAGCTGGTCCCTGATCAGCACACCTACCCTTCCAACCTCCACCAAAGCGATACTGAGGATCACTATCCAGAAGCGGGTTTCTAAAAAAATCAAGAAAGGAAGATTGAGAAAAAGAATCGTGAAAAAAATGACCGGCAGGCTTGAAAATGTCTGGTCCCAAATGTTCAGGAGATTAGTGAGGAACCTGCCACTGAAAGAAGCGACCGTCCCTAATATTATTCCAAAGGTGTATCGGATAAAAGCGATGCAGAAGATGACAACCAGCGTGTCCTTTGCCCCCATAACAAGCACACTGATAAGATTTCTGCCTTCACGGTCCGAACCGGTTGGAAAATCCGGAGAGGGTGGGAATGGTGCAGTCTCAATCACACCCCGCTCAGGGAAAAGCACCCGTGAGCCTTCAATACCTTCTTTGACATAAGGAATAAAAGGGCCGGCCACTGCTATAAGAATTAAAATAAACAATAAAAATGTTCCTATAAACAAGTATCTATTATGTAGCACTGTATACCTCACCCCTGTTTAACCAGTTTTGCTAATAATGCCAATTTCAGTATATGTACAGCTAGGACAGTAAGCATAAAACAAACTGCCAACCCCAGGACTAGCTCTGCTTCTATAGGAGCTGTAAATCCGGAAATCTGTCTGCCCCCCATGGCTACGAATAGCCGGTTTGCCGCTCCTTCAAAACCTGTGAGGTACTCTACCATCAAAAGGTTGGAGATGATGACAATCATGATGGTAGGCAGATTGCCCACCAAATCTATTGAACTATTTCTAAGAATATGTCTATATATCACCTGTTTGGTTTTGTAGCCTTTTGAAAATGCTGTCCGAATGTAATCTTGTCCATCCTGGTTAAGCAGGGATACACAGGTCAGCCTTGCCACATACATGGTCGGGTAGATGGATACAAGAATGGCTGGTGCCAGAAAGCTGTACCAGTTGCTGTTGCTGAAAATTCTTTCATGAGGAAGAAAATAAAAGGAAATACAAAAGAAGACGAACACAACAAAGAAATCAGGAATGGATTGAAAAGCCCATGTAGTGCCATTCCCCAGAAGATTTTTTTTCGTATTCATGTTCCGGTAATCGAATATCCCCTTCCATACTCCCAAAACTATGCTTAATAGAAAGGAGATACCTATTATAAGCAGACTTTTAGGATAATAGCGTGCAATTTCCTCTTCCACACTCACCGTTTGAAACATCGTCCCGCCTAAGCTTTTCTCCTTCCAAATATGTTGAAAATATTGAACGATGTCTGCTTTATACTGGTTAATGTCCAGTCTATATCCAAAATCCAATGTCCCGGCAGGTCCATATACCATTATTTCCTGCGTTCTAGGAAAGAACACCATCAAAATTAAAAACACAATGGCAATCATGACTGCAGCCGTTAGTCTCAAAGTTTCTTTTTTTAATTCCATAAATACCCTCCGTTTCAAAAAATCGACCATTTTTATGAATATTGTACTATATATTAAAAGTTAATTGTCAAAAAATTCTTAATTAGATGCGATTCATTTTAAAAGGTTTCAATATTAACGGGTTCCGTTTGGATGCATATATTGTAAAAACACTTAAATAATGACATCAATTTAGGCTTTTTTCATACAATATGGATGGGGTGAGATACATGGCAAGAGTAAAATATACCGATTCAGACGTGGCCTTAATGGCAAGAATGATGCGTGCGGAAGCAGAAGGCGAAGGAAAACAAGGAATGCTGTATGTTGGCAATGTAATTGTGAATCGAGCAATAGCGGATTGTTTGGACTTTAAACAAGTAAGAACCATTCCTCAAGTTATTTTTCAAGTACAAGGCGGTAATTATTCTTTTGAAGCTGTTCAGAAGGGGAATGTATTTTATAACAGAGCGAGAGGTGTTGAAAAAAGATTAGCTAAAAAGAATTTGGATTACTGGAGACAACACCCAGGGAAATATGCACTTTGGTATTTCAATCCATATGCACCTTGTCCTCCAACATGGTATGATCAACCTTTTGCAGGTCAATTTAAACAGCATTGTTATTATGAACCAAAACCTGGAACATGTGCCAGCGTTTATACCTGAGTATAAGCTTACCTATTTTTGAATGTTTTTCAGCAAAACAAAACAAAAAGGGAACTTCCAGGTTTAAAACAGGAGTTCCCTTTTTATATAGATCAAGCATTAGCTCCTCTTTTTCTTTTACATTCATCACAAAAATTGGAGCTGCCATTGAAGAATTCTTTTCCGCAGGCCACACACATGGAAGGGCGAACAAATTTTGTTCCATATATCTCGTGATGCTTCTTTAATGATAAATTCAAAAAATAAAAGAAAATGGCAACAAGTAAAGTAAACGATAGAAAAAATACCCAAATCAATGAAATCACACCCAAAAACATTTTTCTATATTCTACCATAAAACATTAAGTTTTTGTCTCTTGCCTTCTTGTTTTGCTATGATAGGTAAACAAGGGGAGTGAATGGATGATCTACTTAGCGGCTTTCACCTGCATATTCTGGTTAGTTGTATGGATTGATGCAGCCATTGGCATGAAAAAAATAACCAAGCTTGAACAGATTCCAATAAACCAAAAAACGATTAAACGTGGTCCTCTGCTCTCCATCATTGTTGCTGCAAGAAATGAACAGGAACACATCAAGGGCAGTCTTCATTCCCAGTTCTCACAGTCATACCCCCACATTGAATGGATTGTCGTCAATGACCGTTCTACAGATCAGACTGGAGTCATACTGGATCAGGTAGCAGAAAAGGAACCAAGAATGAATGTAATCCACCTTTCCTCTCTTCCCTCAGGCTGGCTTGGAAAGAATCACGCCCTTCAGCAGGGGTTTACAGCTAGCAAAGGGGAGCTCATCCTGTTTACAGATGCCGATATCTATTATGAAAAGGACACGATTGCCAAGGCGCTTTCATATCTATATCAAGAAGAGCTTGATCATTTGACGTTGGCTCCAAATCTTAAAGGGAAAGGATTTTGGACAAACGCTTTTGTCTCCTTTTTCCTTTTTGGTTTTTCCTATTTCAAGCGGCCATGGAAATCCAATGACCCAAAAAGTAAAACGGCTATCGGAATTGGCGCTTTCAATCTCCTGGCTCGTGAAGCCTATCTTCATGCAGGTACACATGAACAGTTGAAAATGCGCCCGGATGATGACCTTATACTAGGAAAAGCGCTTAAAAGGGCAGGTAAAAGACAGCACCTGGCATTGGCACAGAAGAATCTGTCCGTAGAATGGTACCCTTCCTTGAAGTCCGCATTGATTGGACTTGAAAAAAATACATTTGCAGGCCTATTCTATAGCTACCTGATGGTCCTGATCGCCATTACCGGACTTTTTGCTTCACAAATCTGGCCTTATCTGGCTTTGTTCATGACAGATGGGGCTACAAGAACTTTATACGCATTTAGTATTCTAATGTTGTTTCTTTCTTATAATCAGACTGCTGATAAAATGACGAAAGGTGCCAACAAGTATTTTATCGCCCTTCCCATCACAGCAGTTCTATTCATCTACAGTATTATCAGAGCTACCATTCTGACAGCCATAAGGGGTGGAATCGTCTGGAGGGGCACCTTTTATTCTTTGAAAGAATTGAAAAAATAAAGGGTGCCTCCCTTTCCACAAAAAGAACCCATTAGCACTCAGGCTAAGGGGTTCTTTTTTCAGTCAAAATGTCTAACAAGAAGAATCAGCTTCAACAGCGGGTACACCACAATCGCCATGGAAAGCTGGACATAGAGGACCATTTCCACCGATATCTTTTCCATGATCAAAAGAAGCACAGATAAAACCACGCTTGTGGCCATCAGTATATAGGCGACATGTCCACTTTTCTGGTTTATTTCTGCACGCTTCTTCTTGGTTGGGCGGTAGTGGCGTCTCATAACGGCCCGAATGATTTCTGACAGCCCAAGCAGAATGAAAACGACAGGTATGTATTTGAGCTTTCCGGAGTTATGGGCTTCCACAAGCAAAAAAACGCCGAAAAGCATGATTAGTATGGGTAAACCGAAGGCAATAACCGGCTGATCAAATAATGAATGCTCCTCTTTTTCCAACAACTCGTCCCTCCCGCTCCAAATCTCCTAGTATGTATGTTTCGATAAAAAGGAGTGAAAATCCTTTTGCTAATAATGGCATAAAAAAGAAGAATCGTTACATTATATGCAACGATTCCACTGATTCATGATACTTTCTATTATTTTACTTCAATCTCTTTAATGATTCTTGCAGGATTTCCTGCAACAATCACATTTGGTGGAACGTCCTTTGTCACTACTGCCCCTGACGCTACCACTACATTATCCCCTATTGTTACACCTGGGTTGATGACAGATGAGCCTCCAAGCCAGACATTGTTTCCAATCTTGACGGGCTTCCCGTATTCAGGTCCCTTGCATCTTTCTACTGGATCGATCGGATGTGTAGCTGTATAAATATGGACACCTGGTGCCAGCATGCAATTGTCACCGAACTCGACTTTGCAAACATCCAGAATGCAACAGTCAAAGTTGGCAAAGAAGTTCTCCCCAACATGGATGTTGTAGCCGTAATCACAACGGAAATTCGGTTCTAGAAATACATGTTCCCCTGTGGAGCCGAAAAGCTCCTTTAATAACCGGACCCTTTTGTCACCTTCAGTTTCCATTGTTCCATTTATTAATCTTACAAGTCTTCTGGCTTCGATTCTTTCGGCCTGAAGCTGCTCGTCCCATGGCTCATATAAAACGCCAGCAAGCATTTTTTCTTTTTCACTAAACATCATTACTGTTCCACCTCTCAATCTTTCTATAATTGATGCATCTATCGTATCATGTTTGATTCCTACATAAAGTCAAAATAATATCGTATCACATGGAAGAAAATCGGTGCCGAATATGCCAGACTGTCCACGCGCGTCAAATAGCTTTTCTTAATCACAGCGGATTTTTCGTTCTCTCCGATCAGAAGGTCCCGTTTTAACACGGAAACGGCTAAGCTTCCTCCAAAGCAGGCAACACTAATAATCAAACCGGATAAAATCCCGAAAAGCTCATCCAAAGGTGTAAGGTAGGCATACAGGTTATAGGAGACTCCTGTCGTCACAAAGGTGGAAATGATAAATCCTTCCCAGGTAATATTCGGGTTGGAGGATGGTACGACCTTCCTTTTTCCAATAAAGACGGATACGAGGAACTGTACCACGTCATGCAGTTGTGTAAGGACTACCAAAAAGAGTACCAGGTTGGCACCGTATTCTGGTGATGCCGTCTGATAGAACGCAAGATGACTCAATCCGAACACCATCAGCATCAATCCCCATTGAGTGGAGCTAACCGAACGAAGAAAACCTACCGTCCCTTTTCCCAGGATTCGAGGAAGGGGCAAGAAGAGAAAGACATAAACCGGGATAAACACAATGAACATACCATACCAGCCTATATAGATCCAATAAAACTGCAGTGGAATCGAAAGATATGCCCAAAGAAAAAGCTGTCGATCAACCTTCCTGGTTTTTAATATGGAAAAATACTCTTTTAATGAAAAGAAACATAAAAACATCAGTGCGAATAATGAAACCATAGGATGAAAAAGTGTGGCAATACTGAAGACCACAAGCATCCCCCACCAGGTTTTTGACCTGACAGACAGATCAGAAAAATCCTTTGATGGATTTTTCTTTTTAACAATCAATAAAGCAAGGCTGAAAATAATAAGCCCTAAGGCAATGACCAGCAAGGTAATGACCGCTTCTATTTCGAACATGAACATGTTTTTCCCCCTATCTCTCCTTTATTATGAAATTAATGGTTAAATTTGGTCAAGAGAAATTGTATAATAAAAGGGAGAATTCTTTCTATTATTCTATAAGTCTGGGGTTTGATTAATGATGAACCAAGCACACGTCTATATATTACTGACAGATACCGGTACACTGTTTACCCGTTCCATAAAAAAATACACAAAGGCACCCTACAATCACGTATCGTTGTCTTTTGATTCAGACCTGATGGAGCTATACAGTTTTGGTCGTAAGAAACCGAGTAACCCTCTGAATGGCGGATTTGTCAAAGAGGATGTCGAGTTCGGTACCTACCGTAATTATCCCGGCACCACATGTGTCATCTATAAACTTCCTGTTACAAAAAGAGAGGTTGAGAAGATGAGGCGCATCATCGGGGTGTTTCAGAAGAAGGAGAAGAAATGGTTCTATAACCTTTTGGGTGTTTTGGGCGTTTCCATCAATGAACCGGTTGAAATCGACTCCACTTACTTCTGTTCGCAATTTGTCTCCGATGTCCTGCACAGATCCGGAATCAAGCTCTGGGATAAGCTCCCTTCCCTGGCCACACCGGATGACTTCCGCAAAAGCGATAGATTGGAATGGATGTATGAAGGGAAACTGTATGATTATGAGCCTGTTAAATTACGTGTAAAATGACTGGTCCATGAAAAAGGACGAAAAGCCATATACTGCTTACGTCCTTTTTCTATTCTCCTTACACACCACCATCTTGATTGGTGTTTTCCATCTGCTGCATATCTTCAAGGGAAATTTCTTCGGCAGTATCCAAAACCTCCTGTGGAATGGTGATATCGCCAACCTCATCAAAATTTGATAGGGTTGAATTCATGTTCTGGATGCTTGTTATTTTTTCCCCTTCGATATCCATTTCCATATCCATCATCATGACAATCTTAGTTTGGTAGAAGGTTTCCTTGTCAATATGAAGTTCATAGTCCAGCTGATTGATAGACATCATGGACATCATCTCCTCCATCATGCCACCCATCTCCTCGCCCATCATACTGCCGAACATGGAGATCATTTCATTGTATTGCTCACCGGAACCAGAGAAGTTAAGTATGTATACATCCCCCTCTTCCGTCAGCTTCATTTCATCGGAATACCCTTTCAGCATCTCAAGCTGCTGGGCAGGATTGGTCTGCATGTCAGATAAGGAATTCAATTCTGAAGCAAACTCATCAGGCATCTTAAACCATTGCCCTGCCGTCTGGTCAAAGATGAAAAAACCGTCTGCAGTAAAGTAAGATTCCGTCTCCATTCCCTCCATCATGCTTTCTGCATCTTCCACGGAGTTTACTTGATACATCGCAACAGGATCAAGTGTCATATCCGTCTTGGTGGAGGTGACCATATTGATCGGCTCTTCCCCTTCCATCGTGATTTCCTGCTCGGAAGTCATCTCCATGCTATAGCTGTTAAGTGCTGCCATTGCTTCCATTGATTTTTGAAGAACCTCATCAGCCGTCATGGATTCGTTCTCCGTATTATCCTGCTCTTCTGCCTCTGCTGCATTGTCGGCTTCCTTATTGTTTGATGACGCATTATTCTGTTCACCATTTCCGGCCGTTGAATTTCCACACGCAGCCAACATCATTACCGCCAGAATACCAACCAACCACAATTTCAACTCTCTCACTTGATCCTCTCCTGTTCACGTTTCTTTTTTATCCACCCTACTTCTTATCCCGAAAAAGGGTAAATATAACATTTTTTCAAAATAATTATTGATAGGGGTTCCACTATATCTACGACTCTCCTTAACTAAAGTTACATAAAATGTAATTTTAGTTAAATGGAACTATGTTATTTCAACATTCTTTACGAAATGTGCATAAATAATAAAAAACAGAGCCTGGAGACCAGCTCTGTCTTAGTTTAACTTGAAAGATGTCCATATTATGAAACAATTGTTTTGTAGGATTTTCTTGTCTTTTCATATTCTGCAATCCGTTCGGTATACATCTCCGTCAATCCGATATCGTCAAGTCCTTTTAACAGCATCTTTTTTCGATAAGGATCCGTTTCAAAGGAATAGGTATCACCTTCACTCGTGGAAAGCTCTTGTAACTCCAGATTTACAGTCACTTTCAGCTTTCCTGATTCGGCCTTTATAAATAGCTCCTCCACCTCTTCTTCTGTTAAACGAATAGGCAATATCCCATTTTTAAAGCAATTATTATAGAAGATATCTGCAAATGAGGACGAGATCACCACTTTAATCCCATAATCCAAGAGTGCCCAGGGAGCATGCTCTCTAGAGGAGCCGCATCCAAAATTGCTGCGCGCCAATAGGATGGACGCTCCGTCATATACTGCTTGGTTCATCACAAATTTCTCGTTTGGCTTTCCTTGGTCGTCAAATCTCCAATCGTAGAATAGAAACTGGCCAAATCCAGTTCGTTCAATTCTTTTTAGAAACTGTTTCGGAATGATTTGATCTGTGTCCACATTCGCTTTATCCAAGGGGATGACTTTTCCGGTATGAGTAACAAGTGGCTCCATTACACAACCCCCTCCTTTTCAACCCTCAGTTCGTTTACATGAACAAAATGTCCTTTTACTGCGGCAGCGGCAGCCATTGCAGGACTGACGAGATGCGTGCGCGCACCTCTTCCTTGTCTGCCTTCAAAGTTCCGGTTGGAGGTGGAGGCACAGCGCTTTCCGGCTGGAACTACATCAGGATTCATGCTAAGGCACATGCTGCAGCCCGCTTCCCTCCATTCAAAACCGGCTTCCAAAAACACTTCATGTAAGCCCTCTGATTCTGCTTGCTGCTTTACATTTTTAGATCCGGGCACCACTAGAGCTGTAACACCAGGTGAAACTGTTCTTCCCTTGGCAACCTCTGCTGCCTCTCGCAGATCTTCTATTCGGGAGTTGGTACAGGAACCGATGAAAACATAGTCGATGATAATATCTGTAATCTTCATTCCTGGCTTCAATCCCATATATTCAATGGCTTGTGCAACAGACTTTTTTTCTGTTTCACTTTGGATATCTGCAGGGTCTGGCACCAATCCACTGATTGATGTTCCCATCGATGGGTTGGTTCCCCATGTGACTTGTGGTTCGAGATTGGTGATATCAAAGTCAATCACTTTATCATATACTGCACCTACATCCGATCTTAACGCGTACCACTCCACCTCGGCACGATCCCGTTCTTCTCCGACAGGTGCATATTTTCTTCCTTTCAGATAGGAGAAGGTGGTTTCATCCGGTGCAACAAGACCCGCCCGTGCACCTGCTTCAATTGCCATGTTGCAAATGGTCATCCTTTCCTCCATGGACATATCTTCGATGACTTTTCCTGTGAACTCCAGTACATATCCTGTACCAAAAGACGTCCCGTATTTTGCAATTACGGCCAGGATGATATCCTTGGCTGATACCCCAAGTGGCCTGAGCCCTTGGAAATCAATCTTCAATGTTTTCGGTTTTGATTGCCACAGGCATTGTGTGGCAAGGACATGCTCCACTTCGCTTGTGCCGATCCCAAATGCCAATGCACCGAATGCCCCGTGTGTAGAGGTATGGCTATCTCCGCACACAATCGTTTTCCCTGGAAGGGTCAGACCCAATTCGGGGCCAATTACGTGAACAATCCCCTGATCGGCACTATTCAAGTCTGCCAAACGGATACCGAATTCCTTACAGTTTTTTTCCAAGGTACTCATCTGTTTCGCAGCAATCTCATCTGTGACATGAAAAGGATTTATAGTTGGCACGTTATGGTCCATGGTGGCAAATGTGAGTTCAGGCTGTCTGACCTTTCTTCCGTTCAATCTTAATCCTTCAAAAGCCTGGGGAGATGTAACCTCATGTACCAGATGCAAATCAATGTATAATAAATTGGGCTTATTGTCTTCTTTCACGACTGTATGCTGATCCCAAATCTTTTCGAATAATGTTCTCGGCTGCATGTCACTCACCTTCCGCATCATAATTTCCATTACTTTTCCTATCAACTCTTGATAGGTGCCTTCAGATAGCCTCTCACCACTTCTCCCATTTGTGTGGTACACAGCACCCTCTCCCATTCACTGCCAATATCATGCGTACGATATCCCTGTTCAAGGGCTTGTTCCACAGCTTTCTCGACTGCATCTGCTTCATCCATCAATCCCAGTGAATGCCTCAAAAGCAAAGCTGTCGATAAAATCGTGGCAAGTGGATTGGCAATATCCTTTCCTGCAATATCAGGTGCTGAACCATGAATTGGTTCATAGAGACCCGGACCTTCCACTCCCAAGCTTGCTGACGGCAGCATTCCCAGAGAGCCTGTCAGCATTGATGCTTCGTCACTCAATATGTCCCCAAACATGTTTTCCGTCACAATGACATCAAATTGTCTGGGATTACGGATCAGCTGCATCGCTGCATTGTCAACAAGCATATGGCTTAATTCCACATCAGGATAATCTGAAGCAACCCGGTTCGCCACTTCCCGCCAGAGTCTGCTGCTTTCCAATACATTCGCTTTATCCACAGAAGTGATCTTTCTTTTACGGCCTTGTGCGAGTTCAAAGCCCTTCCGGATAATGCGTTCCATTTCCTGTTCGGTGTAATAGAGTGTATCTACCACTTCCACTCCATTTTCCCCTACTCTTCGTTCCCTGGGAGACCCGAAATAAATGCCTCCTGTAAGCTCACGGACTATTAATATATCAGTGGCCAGAACTACCTCTCTTTTTAGCGGGGAACTATGAATCAAGGATGAAAACAGCGTAACAGGCCGCAGGTTGGCATATAGCTGTAAAGCTTTCCGGATGCCAAGCAATCCGGTCTCCGGCTTTCGTTCAGGGGCTTCGCTGTCCCATTTCGGTCCACCGACCGCACCCAGGAGAACGGCATCACTCTTTTTACAAATTTCCACTGTTTCTTCGGGAAGAGGAGTTCCCGCATCATCCACGGCAACTCCTCCAATTTTTCCATACATAAATTCAAATTGATGATTATATTGTGATCCGATCTCTTCAAGTAGAAGGACTGCTTCCTTTACTACCTCAGGACCGATTCCGTCACCAGGTAACACGGCAATTTTATAGCTGCTCAACTGACCTCCACTCCTTTGGCTGCATAACTTGCAAACTTCTCCTTGATGGACAGTCGGTTGACTGCATCCAAATAAGCTTTTGCTGATGCTTCCAATACATCATGCTCGATGCCCCTCCCGCTGCTCACCTCTTTGTCACACTTTATTTTCACATAGACCTCGGCAAGGGCATCACTGCCATAGGTTGTGGATTGAATGCGGTAATCCAATAGGGAAATGTCTTTTTTAAGGATTCTGGATATCGTGTTATATACCGATTCGACGCTTCCCTTCCCTGTAGCCGACTCCTGCAGAACCGCCCCATCTTCAGTCTTGATGGCAATGGTTGTAGTTGGAATAATATTGGAACCGTAGGAGATTTGCAGGGTTTCCATTCGATAATGTGGAAACAATCCCTTTACCGAAGAGTCCATCATAAGGGCAAAGATGTCGTCTTCTGTGACTTCTTTCTTTTTGGCCGTCAAATCCTTGAACGCCTTGAACAGTTTCTTGCCTTCCTCTTCATTTAAGTAGAGACCAAGTTCCTCGCATCTTTGCTTGAAGGCATGGCTTCCGGAGTGTTTACCTAAGACCATCTTGTTAGAGTGGAGACCGACCATCTCCGGATTGATCACTTCATAGGTGCTTTTATTTTTCAGGACGCCATCCTGGTGAATGCCGGATTCATGTGCAAAAGCATTTGCTCCCACTACCGCTTTGTTTTGCGGGACAATCATACCTGTCAGCTTGCTGACGAGATTGCTTGTTCTGACTGTCTGGGTCAGATCAATATTCGTTTCCACTCCGTAGATATCTTTTCTTATTTGCAGTGCTACGATGATTTCCTCCAAGGAAGCGTTGCCTGCACGTTCTCCTATACCATTTATGGTCCCTTCGATTTGATCAACACCACTTTGAATGGCTGATAATGAGTTCGAGACAGCCATCCCCAAATCGTCATGGCAATGAGCCGATAGTTTAACTTTATTGATGTTGGGGACATGATTTTTAATATATGTGATTAACTGAGCATATTCGTCTGGTGTTGTATATCCAACCGTGTCCGGAAGATTGATGACAGTTGCTCCTGCATCAATGACCTTTTCAATGATATGCGCCAAAAAAGGCCATTCACTTCTTGTTGCATCCTCTGCAGACCATTGGACATGTGTAAAAAAGCGGGAAGCATATTCCACTGCCTGAACAGCCGCTTCCACCACTTCTTTCGGCTTCTTCTTCAGCTTATATTCCATATGAATGGGCGATGTTGCCAGAAAAACATGGATTCCGGGTTTTGCTGCATCTTTGACTGCTTCATAGACTGCATCAATATCCGACTTCACTGCTCTTGCCAATCCTACTACCCTAGCTTTCTTGATCGTCCTGGCAATCTGCTGGACCGCCTGGAAATCCCCATAGGAGGAAGCAGGAAAACCTGCCTCCATCACATCCACACCATACCTTTCCAATTGAAGGGCAATTTCAAGCTTTTCATGGGGGTGAAGATTGACTCCTGCTGACTGTTCTCCGTCTCTTAATGTGGTATCAAATATGTCAACCTTTCGCACTTCCAACCACTCCCTTCTTCTTCGATTGGATGAATGGCATCTTTGCGCGGAGCTCCCTTCCTACCACTTCGAGTGGATGTTGTTTTTCCTGTTCATTGATTGCATGGAACATCGGACGATTCACTTGGTTCTCGAGCACCCATCCTTTTGCGAACTGACCTGATTGGATTTCCGATAGGATCTTTCTCATTTCATCTTTGGTACCATCATTTACTACCCGTGGACCTGCTGTAAAGTCGCCCCACTGTGCAGTGTCTGAGATGCTATATCTCATTCCTTCCAAACCTGACTCATATAAAAGGTCCACAATAAGCTTCAGCTCGTGCAAACACTCAAAATATGCGACTTCCGGCTGATAGCCCGCTTCCACGAGTGTCTCGAAACCTGCTTTTACCAGTGCAGTCGTCCCTCCGCATAGAACAGCCTGCTCCCCGAAGAGATCTGTTTCCGTTTCTTCTTTAAATGTTGTTTCCATTACCGCGGCTCTTCCCGCTCCAACAGCTTTGCTGTAAGCCAAAGCAACTTCTTTCGCTTCCCCAGAGGCATCCTGATGGACTGCAAAAAGAGCTGGAACTCCGCCGCCTTCTTCAAACACGCGTCTAACCAAGTGGCCTGGTCCCTTAGGTGCGACTAAGAATACATCAACATCTTTCGGTGGAACAACCTGATGGAAATGGACATTGAATCCATGTGCAAACGCCAACGCTTTACCAGCAGTCAGATGTGGCTCAATTTCCTGTTTGAACACTTCCGGCTGCCTTTCATCCGGGAGCAGGACCATGACAACATCCGCCTTTGCCACTGCTTCAGCTACAGAAGATACCTGGAATCCGTCCTCCTGGGCCTTTTGCCAGGATCCTCCGGGTCGAACCCCCACTACCACTTCCACTCCGCTGTCCCTTAAGTTTTGTGCATGTGCATGACCTTGCGATCCATACCCTACCACTGCCACCGTTTTCCCATTTAATGCCGCCTGTGAAATGTCATCGTTATAATACATTTTTGCTGCCATTTTTCTTCCTCCTTTTTGTAAAATTCAGTTAATTGGAAAGAGCGATCTGCTCGGAAATGTCTGTAATTTGTATAACGTCAATTTGCTTATCCAGCTGGAGCTTTATTCTTTCTACTTCCTGCTCCTCCACCACATTGACGACAATGGTCATAAGGGAGATGGACGATTCATTGACTGGTGCGACGGCCAGGCTTTCAATATTCAGTCCTTTTCGTAAAAACAGGTTGGTCAACCTGTTCAATACACCCAACTGATTGTTCACAAGGAGCGAGAGTGTCCGCTTCATGGTTTCACACCTTCCATTTGTTGAATTCCTTTTCCAGGGGCAATCATCGGATAGACGTTCTCCGTCGGTGTCACCCGGCAGTCCAAGAGATAAGGTTCATCTGTTGCAAGTGCTAGGGCAAAAGCAGTTCGAAACTCCTCTTCATTCTGAACGACGGCCGCTTTGATTCCAAAAGCATCCGATAGCTTCACATAATCCGGCTGATTGGGCAATAGGGATTCCGAATATCTTTCCTGATAGAACAGCTGCTGCCATTGGCGTACCATTCCCATGGACTGATTATTGACGAGCACCACTTTAACAGGAAGCTTATATTCTTTTAGAACGGCCAGCTCCTGAAGCGTCATCTGGAACCCGGCATCCCCAAGGACAGCTATCACTGTTGCATCCCTTTCAGCCACCTGGGCGCCGATTGCTGCCGGTAAGCCAAATCCCATTGTCCCCAAGCCACCGGATGTTACCCATCTGTCAGGCTGAGAGAAACCATGGAACTGCGCTGCCCACATTTGATGCTGGCCGACATCCGTTGTGATAATGGCTTCCCCTTTGGAGAGCTCATGAACCAATTCCAATAATCGCTGTGGCTTGAATGTTTTTCCATCTTCTACATACCATAAAGGAAATTCTTCCTTTGATTGAAGCAAGCGTTCCAGCCACTCCCCTTTATCCCCTGTTTCCAGAGCTTCATTCAATAGGAGTTTAAGAGAATTTGAGGCATCGCCGACTACTGGGTAATCTGTCGGTACATTTTTTCCGATTTCCGATGGATCGATATCAAAATGGACAACTTTTGCGAATTTAGCAAACTCCTGCAGGTTGCCCGTCAACCTATCATCAAATCTTGCCCCGATATTGATGATTAGATCTGCTTCATACAAAGCCATATTGGCCGTATAGGTTCCATGCATCCCTGCCATTCCCAGAAACAAAGGATGGTCATGGGGGAAACTTCCCAATCCCAATAAGGTGTTGGCTACAGGAATGGTCGTTTTGGCAACGAACTCTTTTAGTAGATTTGTTGCTTTACTGTGGAGAACTCCTGCACCTGCAAGAATGACCGGCTTGTCGGCTTTTTTGATGGCCTGCGCCACCTTTTTGATCCTGTCAAGATCTGGCTCTGTTTGTAATTTGTATCCCGGCAGATGTACCTCTTTGGAATAATCGTAGATTCCTGGGGTAGCTGTTATGTCTTTGGGAATGTCGATCAGAACTGGTCCAGGTCTCCCTGTTGAAGCAATATGGAAAGCTTCCTTGAATATTCTTGGCAGTTCATTTACATCCTGGACTTGGAAATTATGTTTTGTAATCGGCATGGAAATTCCAAGAATCGGTGCTTCCTGGAAAGCATCTGATCCAAGTACCTGTGAATTTACCTGACCGGTAATGACTACAAGCGGCAAAGAATCTATCATTGCATCCGCCAGACCTGTCACGATATTCGTGGCACCGGGACCAGAGGTGGCAATCACGACTCCGGGTTTGCCTGTAATGCGCGCATATCCTTCTGCTGCATGAATCGCACCCTGCTCATGTCTTGTTAATAGATGAGGAATGCCTCCATCATATAATGCATCATAAATATTAAGGACTGCCCCGCCAGGATAACCGAATATCACCTCTACCTTCTCTTCCTTCAAGGCCTCCACTATCATGCGAGATCCTGTCAATATTTTTTGCGCCACTTTTGTGCCACTAGTTTCTGCTGTACTCATTTGTTCTCCACCTCCTTATTTTTATACTTTCAATACACCGCCTGTATTTGCAGAAGTGACGAGGGCCGCATATCTTGCCAAGTATCCGCTTTTGACTTTCGGCTCCGGCGGCTGCCAATTGGTTTTACGGGCTTCCAATTCTTCTTTTTCCACTAGCAGATAAATGGTGCGTTTCTCTAAATCTATCTGAATGGTGTCCCCATTTTCCACAAATGCAATAGGGCCACCTTCTGCTGCTTCGGGAGATATATGACCAATGGAAATTCCTCTTGTGGCCCCTGAGAACCTGCCATCTGTAATCAACGCTACTTTTGTCGATAAACCTCTGCCTGCAATGGATGAAGTGGGTGCCAGCATCTCAGGCATTCCCGGTCCTCCTTTTGGACCCTCATAACGGATGACTACAACATGACCTTCTCTGACCTGGCCACTATCAATTCCTTTTTGTGCCTCTTCCTGAGATTCATAGATGATTGCTTCCCCGGTAAAGGACTTGATGGACGGATCCACTGCCCCCACCTTGATTACTCCCCCGTTTGGTGCAAGATTTCCAAAAAGGATGCTGAGGCCGCCAACAGGGCTATATGGATTGTCTTTTCTCCTGATCACCCTGTCATTGACAATCTGGGCATGTTCGACAACTTCCTGAATGCTCTGGCCGGAAATCGTCAATCGCTCTGGATGGATTGCGCCTTCTATTTGGCAAAGCTCCTTGATGATGGCACTGACTCCTCCTGCTTCATGGACGTCTTCCATGCTATAGTCGGAAGCGGGGCTTACTTTGCAAAGGTATGGCACCCGCTCTGCGATTTTATTGATATCTTCGAGTTTGTATTCAATCCCTGCCTCATGGGCAATGGCGAGTGTATGTAGAACGGTATTCGTGGAGCCGCCCATCGCCATATCCAATGCAAAAGCGTCATCAATCGCTTCTTTTGTTATAATATCGCGTGGCCTCACATCTTCTTCAATCTGCCTCATGAGATGTTTGGCCGCATCCCGGATCAGCTGGTGGCGTCCTTCTGAAGTAGCGACCATGGTACCGTTCCCAGGCAGGGCCACTCCAAGCATTTCCATCAATGTATTCATCGAATTTGCTGTAAACATTCCAGAACAGGAACCACAGGTTGGACAGGCGCTCGATTCGATTTCAAGAAGCTCTTCACGGCTCATTTTACCGGCAAGCACGCTTCCGACCCCTTCAAAGACTGATACAAGGGACAATGGCGCACCATCCTTTGTCCGGCCAGCCTCCATCGGTCCTCCTGAAACGAAAACTGCAGGTACATTGGTTCTTGCTGCCGCCATCAGCATTCCAGGAGTGATTTTATCGCAATTGGGAATGTAGAATACCCCATCAAACCAGTGTGCATTAATAACTGTTTCCGCTGAGTCGGCAATCAATTCCCTGCTGGGCAGAGAGTAGCGCATTCCGATATGCCCCATCGCAATCCCGTCATCCACTCCGATGGTATTGAATTCGAAAGGAACACCTCCCGCTTGCCGAATGGCATCTTTCACCACTTCCGCAAATTTATTTAGATGCATATGTCCTGGGATAATATCCACATAGGAATTGCAAACGCCGATGAACGGCTTATCCATATCTTCATCCTTTACTCCAGCCGCCCGCAGCAAGCTGCGATGGGGAGCCCGGTCGATTCCTCTTTTGATTGTATTGCTTCTCATTTTAGTCGGTTCACTCCTTTGTGGTGCTTTGTGGTGGTGCCTGACCCTCATCGCTTTAAAGCGGTGAGTGTCAGGCACCTTTTTAAAGATTCAAAGAACAATTATCAATTTTGCACTAGATTCAAAGTTGAATCATACAACCAATCAATGATTCAGTGCTTCACCAAGCAAGACGCCGCCGCTGATTTCCCAACCAACCTGGTTTTTTTCCGGATATACTTTCAGTCCGTCTTCCACTACAAGTTTGCGGAAGTGGTTGAGCAGATTGTGTGTTTCTTTTCCCGGCTTTCCGTCCGCAATCATCCGTGCGTCCAGACTTACAACTGGAATGACCTCCGCCGCCGTTCCTGTCAGGAATACTTCATCTGCCACATATACGTCATGTCTTGTGAATGGCTCTTCACGAACATCATAGCCCAGGTCCTTTGCCAGATCGATGATTGCGTTTCGGGTGATTCCCTCTAACGCTCCTACATAGGTTGGTGGGGTCAGGAGCTTTTTCCCTTTAACGATAAAGATGTTCTGTCCAGATCCCTCTGCAACATAGCCTTCCGTATTTAAAGTCAGAGCCTCATTCGCTCCTGCCATGTTGGCTTCGGCTTTCACCATGATGTTATTGAGATAATTGAGTGATTTTACTTTCGGACTTAGGATATCCGGACGGTTCCTTCTGGTAGGAACCGTCACCATGCTAATACCAACGTCGTACAGTTCTTTCGGGAATAATGCCAGCTGCTCGGCAATGACAATCAGATTTGGAGTTTTGCATTTTGTGGGATCTAAACCGAGATCGCCGACGCCTCTGGAAACCACCAATCGAATGTAGGCTGTGTCATACAGCTTGTTTTTCCTCAGGGTCTCGACGATAATGTCCTCTAGCTCAGACATGGTATAGGGGATGTTTAAAAGAATGGATCTTGCTGAATCATAAAGTCTTTCAAGATGCTCACGAAGGCGGAAAACATTTCCGTCGTACATTCGGATACCTTCAAAGATGCCATCTCCGTAAAGGAACCCGTGATCATATACAGATACAACTGCCTTCTCTTTTTCTACTAATTGGCCATTCATATAGATGTATCTACACATAGCTAATCTCCTCTTTCTCTGTTTTATTAATTGAATATTCTGATAAATGAGAGTTAAAAAGTTGCCCCTTAGACAGGTTGAATACACGTTGTGCGTCAATCAGAACCTATCCGTAGAGGCTTTTTTCCTCACGGTGTACATCATCGCCAGGGATGATGCTGGTATCGCTTGGACCAGTCATGCTACAGAAAAATCATGGTGTAAAAACGAAAGATCATTTCATTACTTCACCGCTTTATTTTCCTGAAAACATCGGAACCCTAGATACCCTCCTGATAAGGGAATTGTTATTTCCGTACTCAAAGTTTGTTTGAGTTGATGTTATTTTAATACCGTCCATACAGGTCGTCAACACCTAAATTCAGATAATTCTAATTTTACAGACTATTTTAAAGCGCTTTCATTTTTGTCCCATCAACAAAGAAAACGTTTACAATAACCTTGTAAAAAAAATTTACATACCCCCTTTTACTTTCGTATAAACAGAAAAAAGAACGAGATTTCCCGTCCTTTTCTTTACCTTGTTTATATTATATTAATAAATTAAACAGCTGCTTATCCTTATTGATTTCCAAATAGGTAAAGCCTTTCTTTTTCATCCGTTCGATCAGGGAAAAGTAATCCTCAGGCTGCCTGAGCTCCACTCCTACCAGAACAGGCCCTTTGTCCCTATTGTTCTTTTTTGTGTATTCAAAGCGGGTTATATCATCTGTTTCGCCAAGTACTTCTTCCATGAATTCACGGAGTGCCCCGGCTCTTTGGGGGAAATTGACGATAAAATAGTGCTTTAGTCCCTCATAGATCAGCGAGCGTTCCTTCATTTCCTGCATCCGATCCAAGTCATTGTTCCCTCCGCTCACCACACAGACAACCGCTTTTCCCTTGATTTCCTCTTTGTAGAAATCAAGTGCGGCAATTGAAAGTGCACCGGCTGGTTCTGCAATGATTGCATTTTCGTTGTATAGGTTGAGGATGGTGGTACACACCTTCCCTTCCGGAACAAGGACGATATCATCCACTATTTCTTTTGCCATTTCAAAAGAGAGCTGCCCTACCTGTTTTACTGCAGCACCGTCTACAAAGCTGTCAATTTCCTCTAAGATGACCACTTCATTCATGGAGATGGATTGTTTCATCCCTGGCGCACCCATCGGCTCTACCCCGATGATTTTTGTATGTGGGGCTACACTTTTCAAATAAGATCCCACTCCGGACACCAGACCGCCACCCCCGATCCCCAAAAACACATGGGAGCATTCCTCGTCAAGCTGCTCCATCACTTCCAGACCAACCGTTCCCTGTCCGGTTATGGTGAGAGGATCATCAAATGGGTGAACGAATTTCATGCCTTCCTGTTCACACACCTCCCAGGCTTTTTGATAGGAGTCATCATAGGTGTCCCCTGTCAGGACGACTTCTGTAAAATCACCGCCAAAAAATTCAACCCGGGAAACCTTTTGCCGCGGTGTGGTTGTAGGCATATAGATTTTCCCCTTGATGCCGAGCTTTTTACAGGCATAGGCCACTCCTTGGGCATGATTTCCCGCACTCGCACATACTACCCCTCTTTTCCTTTGTTCATCAGTGAGGCTTTGAACCAGATAATAGGCTCCCCTGATTTTAAACGAACGCACTACCTGAAGATCCTCTCTTTTCAAATAGACCTTGCACTGATATCGCTCCGATAAAATGGGATCCAACTGCAAAGGAGTCCGTACCACAACATCCTTCAACACCTCTCTGGCATGCTCGATATCTTCTACCCGTACCCCGTTATGTAGCACTTTCATTACTCACCCGCTCCTTTCAAGCTGATCGGAAAGAATATTGTGAATTATTGTACAACAGCTTGATGGCGGCTGTCACTACCCGAATTTTCAGAATCCACAGTTTGGTAAGGCTAAAAACCCGAGCATCCACTCTGACAAGTCGAAACAAGTTTTGGTACAATAACACTTATTAAAAAAAGAGGGGTATCATATGCTAAATAGTGGACTTGTATTGGAAGGCGGCGGAATGAGAGGCGTATATACTGCAGGCGTTTTGGAATACTTCATGGAAAAGGACCTTTATTTTCCTTATGTGATAGGCGTTTCCGCCGGTGCTTGCATGGCTGCTTCCTACCTGTCGAGGCAAAAAGGCAGAAACAGACAGGTGAATATCGAATTCGTGAAGGACCCGCGTTACCTTTCCTATCGCAACTATTGGAAGAAGAAACAGCTATTTGATATGGATTTCGTTTTTGATGAAATTCCTAACAGGCTTGTGCCGTATGATTATGAGACATTCCTGAAAAGAACCGAGCAATTTGTCGTGGTGACAACAGATTGTATGACAGGTGAACCCATTTATTATCATATGGATGAGCATGGGGAAAGCATGCTGCAGTTGATCCGGGCTTCCAGCTCACTCCCCTTTGTAGCACCTACAGTAGCATATCAGGATAAATTTTTATTGGATGGAGGAATCATTGATCCCATCCCAATAAAAAAAGCGCAGCAGGACGGGTTCGATAAAAATGTTGTCATATTGACGAAGCCTGTTGGTTATAAGAAGAAAGCAAGCCGCTTTTCATCTCTTTTCAAATATAAGCAATATCCGATCATTTCTGAAAAACTACAGACCCGTTATCAGCTATATAATGATACACTCGACTATATTGAAAAAGAGAAAGAGCAAGGAACCACCTTCCTATTCCAACCAAGCAAGCCGCTTCCGGTCAGTCGGATTGAAAAGAACCAGCAGAGGCTTATAGATTTATATGAACTAGGTTGGCAGGATGCAAAAAATAACTATGAGAAGCTTCTTGCTTTTTTAGAAAAATAATAGAAACTTGGTGATCGCTATGGGGCTGGATTCGACCAACACACAGGCAGTTGAGCAGCCTGTACTTCAAGAAAGTAAAGTGATACTCTTCTGGAGCATTACCGTTTGGCTGGTGGTCATGAATACGACGATGTTCAACGTTGCCCTCCCCAGTGTTCTGAGGGAGCTGTCACTTTCCTCTTCAGCCGCTTCCTGGATAGTGTCAGGCTATTCGATTGTCTTTGCTATCGCGACATTGACATACAGCCGATTATCGGACTTTCTTCCTATACGCCGACTGTTGACCATCGGTTTAAGTTTATTGGCAATTTCCTCCATTATTGGCTTTTTATCAAAAGATTTTTACTTGCTATTGGTGGCCAGACTCCTTCAGGCTGCCGGAGCCGGAGCAGTACCTGGCCTGGCGATGGTGCTTGCAGGAAGATACATACCGATCTCCCGCCGAGGCAAAGCTATGGCTTTCATCTCATCTGCAGCAAGCCTGGGCTTTGGACTTGGTCCTGTTATTGGAGGCATGATTACCCAGTATTTAGGGTGGCATTATCTTTTCATGGTTACAGGCTTTGTTTTGCTTTTGCTCCCTATTTTCAGGCGTCTACTGCCTTATGAAGAAGTGCAGAAAGGGAAATTTGATATTATAGGCAGCATATTGATCGGACTTGGTGTGACAGGCCTTCTCCTTTACCTATCGAGCTTCTCAATTCCAGTATTACTCGTGAGCCTGGTTATTCTTGGCTGGCTCTGGTGGCATATTCATCGGATTCCAATGCCCTTCATCCAACCTGCATTATTAAAAGACAGACAATTTACAAAGCTTCTCTTTATAGGCTTTGGTGCATTTGTCACCCATTTTTCATCACTCTTCCTGATGCCGATCATGCTTTCTGTAATTTTTGAAAAGGAGCCGGCCACCATCGGATTGTTGATATTTCCTGGTGCCATTCTTTCCGCTATTGCTGCTCAATTCATAGGCAGACTGATCGACCGTTTCGGGAATATGCCATTGATCTTATTCGGAGAAAGCTTTCTAATCGTTGCAACTTTGTCCTTTGCAATTTTCGGAGTGCTTTCGCCCTACGCCATTTTATTTACCTATATGTTCATGAGTACAGGATTTTCAGCATTAACCTCGAGCATTTCCAATGAAATCTCCAGGATTCTCGACAAAAAGCAACTTGGAGCAGGAATGGGAATTGCCCAGCTTGTCCAGTTTTTTGGAGGAGCATTTGGAGTGGCATTAACCGGACTTCTTCTCGTGTGGCAATCCGGGATATCTGTGGTATCTTCCTACCGAAATATCTTTATTGGACTGACCATAATATTATCCTTGACCCTTGCTGTATTTTTACTTTATCGGAAAAACAAACAAAAATAGTCTCTTCTAGAGGCTTTTTTTATTGATTGAACCTATCTAGGCAAGTAGAATAAGAATAAAAACATTTTATGGAAGAAGGCCATTGATGAACAAGACATCTTATTTGATTAAATTTTCGGATACAAAAAAGGAAGAGATTGAGGGCTTTTATGACTATGGTTATGTGGTTCATAGAATTACTAGTTTACTAGAAGAGAAGTACGGGTTTGTATTCCACAAGTATGCAGACGATGAAACCTCCAACGAGTTGTGGGAGGTTTTGGAGGAGGACCTTGAGCTTTATCCAGATACGGTGGACGTTGTCTCATATATATTTGATGGAATTGAGACAAGAACCATTTCCTCCAACCATTGCGATAAACACCTCGAGTTCCTGATCAAGCCGAGGATCACCAATACCGTTTATTACTACCCTGCATTTCAAGTAGCATTGGCACGTTCACCAATATTCATGATTCATAGTGAAACAACCCATGACTTTATTCTAGCTAAAACTAATGACTGCTTAATCGCTTTCTTGAACTATATTATTAAAAGAAAACGAGAGTACACCAAAAACTATGTCACCGTTTTTACTGATACAGAAAACGGAATCGACAATTCAAAGGAAAAGATTACCTCATTCGTAACAAGGAATGATGTGTTCTTGGAGGAAACTTTGAAAAAGGAGATTTACCGTTCAATTGATGAATTTTTCACAGAAAGCGGTTCATTCTTTCAAACGTATAATATCCCGTATAAGAGGGGGATTCTTCTTTACGGAAAACCAGGGAATGGGAAAACCACTTTGGTAAAATCGATCGCAAACAGTATTACCGCACCGGTAGCATATTGGCAAATTACCGAGCATACATCGAGTTATTCAGTCCATGAAGTGTTTTCCACCGTAAACCGGATGACTCCCATGGTGCTTGTGATAGAAGATATTGATTCCATGCCTGTAGAAGTCCGCTCTGTGTTTCTAAATACACTGGATGGAGCCACTTCAAAGGAAGGGATATTCCTCATTGGGACAACCAACTACCCTGAGAAAATCGATCCAGCTCTGATAAATAGATCTGGACGGTTTGACCGTGCCTATGAAATAAAATTGCCTACAAAAGAGCTGCGAGTGGGCTATCTGAAGAAGAAGAAAATGGGGCAATTCGTTTCAGAGGAAGAGTTGTACCATATCGGCTCTCTGACAGAAGAGTTTTCCTACGCCCAGCTTAACGAGCTCTATACCTCTGTTGCTTTGCAGTGGCACTATGAAAAAGAGGTTGACATCGAGAAAATCTGCAAGGAACTTCAAACAGACAACCGGAAAAAAAATAATCATACCTGGGATACGGAAAAGACGACAAGTTCTTTGGGCTTTGTGAATGATTAATTAAACGAATGGGCTGTCCGAAAAGATTTCAAAATGTTTGTCAGTTATTTTTTGATATTTTTGTGTATTAGACCATTTAAAAAATGGAAAAGGTTATTGAACACTCAGTGGAATACTGTTGAAAAGGCCATTAGCACGTCGCTATTGGCCTTCTCATTGGAATTATTGTTCATAATAGCCATTAGCACGCCACTGATGGCCATTTCATTCCGGTTAATCGCTCATAAAATCCATTAGGCTATCAATACGAATAGATATTCATGTTCAGCCTCTTCATCTTCCCCTGCTCATCTCTTCCCATTTTTCATATATTGAATTGTCTCCTTCAACCCATCTTCGTATGAAGTCCGGGGGAGGGGGCCAATTTCGTTCTCATATTTCGATCCAGAAAGGATTGTTTCCTCATTGGCAATATACTGCATCTCCAGCCCCTCTCTCATGTCCTTACCGGCAAACAAGCTGAAAAAAGCAAACATCGGTTTTGAGATGGAGTAGAGAGACTTTTTCTCTCCCAGTTCATTCTTTATCAATAGCTCCAGTTCATTACCTGTAATGGTACTGTTGGCAGGAATATTCCAGTTCTGTCCGTAAGCATTCGGGTGAAGTGCCAACGTGACCATTGCTTTGGCTCCATCAGTGGTGAGGAGGAATTCTCTTGCAATAGTTTTCGGACCTACATATCCCGCTTTATTTTTGGATACTATTTGGTCCAGCGTATAATGCATGTAGGTATTGGTTGCATTGGGTCCATAGAAATCTGGAAAGTGTGCAATGAAAGCAGGTACGTCTGAATTGAAAATCAGTTGTTCCATTTCTAAACGGATTTTCCCTTTTTTCGTATGAGGTCTTTTCTCTGTTCCCTCTGTTAATAACTTTGCATTGCTTTTTCCATAAGCATAGATGTTATCGACAACTGCAAGTTTTGCTCCTGTCAGTTCGGCAGCTTTTAGAATATTCTTTACGATTGAAGGTAACTTTTCTTTCCATTGTGAGTAAGGGATATTCAAGGCATGAAAGATGACGTCACATCCTTGGGCAGCTTCTATTAGCTGTTGCGTATTCCCGGCATCCCCTGCCTGAATCGTCACTAATTCTTCTTCTCCAAATAATTCCCCCAGTTTCCCTCCACCTCTTGCAAAGGCTACAGCCTCAATACCTCGGCTTACTAACTCCTTTATGATGGCATACCCCATTCCACCTGATGCACCAATTACTAACGCTTTTTTCATAATCAAATCCCTCCCCATTAATTAACCACCGGTCAAATATCAATAAAAAATTTTATCCCAAGGATTTCAGGATAAAATCTACATGCCCTTTTGCTAACAGCTCCACATCCTGGAAGCTCTCCTCACATCTGCAATAATGACTGACAAAGCCATGTAAAGATAGAAAAACGGACCAAGTTTTTTGAATGGATATCCTATGATTACTCAATGTGACAAGCGAATATGCAAATTTCTCATAGGATTTATTCGGACCAGTATTGATATAGTTGCGAACATCCTCGTCCCCCACCATAAACATCATTTCATAATGACTTTTGTTCTCAAGACCGAATTGAATGAACTTCAACAGTACTTCACGAATTTTCTCTTCGTTTGTCAGATCAGTTGCTAAAACTTCATCAAGCCACTGATCCAACCATTTAAAATCGTTTTCGATCATCGCATAAAACAGTTCCGCTTTATTCTTAAAATGATAGTATAGGGCTCCATGGCTATAACCGAGTGACGTAGCTATCTGCCTCATGGAGACATGCTGGTAGCCCTTGCTTGTGAAAAGCTCCCGCGCAGCTATCATGATTTTCTCCTGGGTAAGCTCCTGTGCGACAGATTTTCTTGGTGACATAAAAGCCCCTCCATTTAATTGACCACTGTTTAATTAAAATATAGAGGAGATAGAAAATAATGTCAACACATTTTTCGCATGAAAAAGAGGGCTTAGTAATGACCAGCCCTCCCTACTTCTTATACAAGCTCGATTGCCTCTGACAGTTTTGTGTGAATCAATATTTCCAATTCTTTCAGGCGGTGGAGATTATAGGAGGATTCCTTCATCAGATATGTATCCACATAAGCTGGATGACACATTACCTCCACTGTCGTATCTGTTCCCACCCTTTTAGGCAAATTCTGAAAATAATCCTCTCTGACTCCATGTCCGTAAAAATCCAGCAAACAAATGTCAGTAAAGGCAGTCACCCCTCTTAAATGTTCATGACCATTAGCGCGGACAGGAAGGCCATAAGTGATGGATAGCCGTTGGACAACCGGCAAAAGCTCTTCCCATGTATGGATGTGATGATGGCTGTCCAAATGAGTAGGCTTTAGACCTGTCTGCAGGAACTTTTCAATCTGCGCGGTCCATTCCTTTTCCACTTCCTCCAAATCGAGAAGATCCTTGTTTTGCATAGCATGTGGTAACGTATGGAATGCTCCTTCCTTCCCAACCAGTGATGGGACGTTACCGGATAGGGGTTTACCGCAAGTCAGGACCAGATGGATGCCAACCTTCAGGGAAGGGGTCTGTTTTGCCTGGGCTATTGCATGCTCTGTTCCTGGGGTGTTCATCATCATTGTAGTGGAGTTTAGAATGCCGTATAGGTGGGAATCCAGTATTCCGTAGTTAACCCCGCGACACAATCCAAAATCATCCAAATTGACTATAAGGCGAATCACATCACCCTCCCCTTTCTCCTTTTAACTTGATAGGATAATATTTTCGTTGTTAAAGAAATTCGGCAGATAAACTTTGTGGGCTTCAAGCATTTCATCCAAGATCTTTTTTGCAATTTTGTCTGACCCTACTAGAGGATTAATCGTTAATGCCAAGAGCGCAGTTTCATAGTTTCCGGTGATGGCTGCCTCAATTGTAACCCTTTCAAACGATTTAATTGATTGTATCAGCCCTTGGACTGGTACCGGCAGCTCCCCTACAGCAATAGGCTTTGGTCCTTCCTTTGTGATGATGCAGCTGATTTCCACTGCTGAGTTGTGGGGAATCCCTTTTATTGCACCATCGTTCTTTGTGTTGACCGGCTGAATATCCCTTTTATCAGTGTAGATGGAAAGAATCAACCTGCATGCAGCATCACTGTAATACGCTCCTCCTCGCTGCTCAAGCTGCAATGGCTTTTCGGTAAGCATTGGATTTTTATAGAGTTCAAACAGTGCATCCTCCAGCTTTTTCACCACTTCCGCTCTGGTCCCGTCTTCTTTGGATGCTTGAATCTCTTTCTCTACCATTTCTCTGGTTTTATAATAGTATGCATGATAAGGGCATGGAAAGAGATTGAGTGCTTTAAGGAATTCAGGCTCCCAGCCCATTGCATGGATATTATTCATTGTCACCGATTTGTCCGGATCCGAAAGCAGCGTAATTAACTTTTCCTTCACACTTATTCCATCTACAAATACATCCAGTCCATAAACCAAATGATTTAGCCCAGCAAAATCAATTCTAACCCTGGAGTGCTCCACATCGAGTAGCTTTGCAGCCCCCATTTCCATCCCGATGGGCACATTACATAATCCTACCACTCTCTTGATGTTTGTGTTCCGGATCACCGCTTCCGTAATCATTCCTGCTGGATTGGTAAAATTGATGAGCCAAGCATCCGGGCAGAGCTCCTCCATTTCCTTGCAGATTTCGAGAATTACAGGAATGGTGCGCAAGGCTTTAAAAAAACCACCAGGGCCGTTCGTTTCCTGACCAAGGACTCCGTACTTCAACGGAATTCGCTCATCCTTTGCTCTGGCCTCCAATAAGCCTACCCGGAATTGGGTGGTCACAAAGTCTGCGTCTTTTAGTGCTTTTCTGCGATCTAATGTCAAATGGATATCAATAGGCACCCCAGCCTTTTGAACCATCCGTTTCGCCAGATTTCCGACAATATCCAGCTTCTCTTTTCCTTCTTCAATGTCCACCAGCCAGATTTCCTTAACCGGTAATTCCTCAAAGCGTTTGATAAACCCTTCTATCAGTTCCGGAGTGTAGCTGGAACCCCCGCCTATTGTAACTATTTTCAATCCCTTACTTTTCATTGCAACTATCCTCTCTCATGAAGCTTATCGTACAGATCAATAAACTCCCTTACTAAATCCTTCACTGTCAAAGCGTTCATCAAATGGTCCTGTGCATGAACAAGCAGGATGGGAATATCATAATTGTCCCCACCTGCCTCCGCTTGAATCAGTTCCGTTTGAAAGCGATGCGCTTGCAGAAACTCATTATCCGCATCTTCTAAAAGACTTCTGGAACGGTCGACGTTCCCTTTTTTCGCTTCCTGGAGGGCTTCCATTGCCATGCTTCTGGCATTACCGCTGTAAAGTATCAATTGAAAGGATATATCGTATAATTTTTCTTTATGCATCAATATGACTCCCTACATTAACATCAATTTTATTTTGCAGTTTTTTCTCATCTATTTTAGCGTTGATATACACAAAAGGCAGGTATATGACAATCGAAATCGCCAGGTTGACAAGGGCCAATACAGCTCCGGAAATATGGCCACCAGTTGCCAAATAGCCACCAATACCTGCAGGAGTCACCCACGGGATGCTTGCAGTTACAACCGGATAGACCCATCCGATTTTTATTGCCGTATATGCAACAATTGTCATGATTACTGGAGCTGTAATGAACGGAATCAGCCATAGCGGATTTAATACAATCGGAAGACCGAAAAGCAAAGGTTCATTGATTTGAAATACCCCAGGAGGCGTACCCAAGGCAAGCAGCTGCTTATGCCTTTTTCTCGCAGCCAAAAACATGGCAATGATCAGTCCCAAGGTTGCTCCCGATCCACCGAGGTAGACAAACGCATCAAGGAAAGGACCTGCGAGGATGGCGTACTTATCTAGATCCGTCACTCCCATTGCATACAAATCCGTATTCTTTGTTCCGAGAGACGTGAAAAGTGGAGTGGTGATGCCTCCCAGGATATTCGGACCATGGAGACCTACTGCCCAGAATACATGTACCAGAAGAACAATCAGTATTGCAAAGAAGAGGGAATCGGCAGCACTAGTCAATGGAGCTACCAAAACAGCATTAAGCCAATCGTTTAACGGCTTACCATCCGAAAGCATTCTGAATAGCAATCCGAATATTCCGAAACTTAAAATCGTAAGCATCCCTGGTATTAGTTTGGCAAATGCCCCTGCAACAGCTGGTGGAACCCCTTCCGGCAAACGGATGATAAAGGCTTTTACTCTCGTTAATCGAATGAAAACCTCTGTAGCAGCCAATGCGACAATAATACCAGTAAAAAGTGCGGTTGAATTGAAATAACCCCATCCGATGAATCCCCAAGCGCCTTCTGTTTCAGGTACGTTTGCCACTTGCGGAATCAGGAGGAAAAAGCAGGCAGCTGAGATGAGCATTGCTTCAAATCCATCATCTCCATAGGATTTTGCCAGTTTATGAGATATACCAAATACAGCAAAAATAGTCATAAATGCAAAGGTTCCCCACCAAATGTCGCCACCCAAAGTCGTCCATGTTGGACCGAAAATGCTCTCCATCATTTTTCCATACGGTTTGATAATGGATCCCAGATTATTCAATAGAACGGCAAAGGAACCGATCATGGTAATGGCGATCATGCCTATCAAAGCGTCCCTGACGGCCAATAGGTGACGATTGTTACCGAACTTCACTGCTGTTGGCATAATATATTTTTCAAGAAAATCTCTCACAGCCCTATTCCCCCTTTGCTAATGCAATTGCACGGTTCAGAACTTCTTCTCCATTGCACAATCCGTAGTGCATGGGATTAATCGCTTCTACAGGAATCCTTCCATTTACCTCATTCTTCAATTGGTTTACCATATATCGAACCTGGGGTCCCAACAGTAGAACATCCGCTTGATTGAGATGATTCTTCACTTCTGTACTTCCCACAGCCCAAATCTTGCATTCAATCCCTTTGGAGATTGCACTTTTTTCCATTTTGCTAACTAATAGACTCGTAGACATTCCAGCAGAACAACATAGTAGAATATTCATAGATTCTCCCCCATCCAAGTAAGCGGTTACAAATTGTTTTTTTATGAATCTTTCTTTTAAAATATCATGCTCTTCCCGCTTATGCGATACAATTTTTATCTCTATGGCATTTCCCCCTCCACTCTTATATAATCTTGCATTTACAGAGAAATAGTCGTTGTTGTACTATAATTGTAATAATAAATATATGCTAAATCAATACAAATATTATTTGTTATAACAAATTATTTTTTAAAATATTTGACAATTTACATGTTTTGTCATTAATCTATCTTTAGGAGGTTGTATGGTCATGTCAAAAGAAGAGAATGCTTTACATATTCAAGTGAAAGAGATGATACTGGAGCTTATCCAGTCCGGTGAATATATGCCCGACACCAAATTGCCTACAGAAGCGGAGTTTTGTGAAAAATTCGGGGTCAGTAGGACAACAGTGAGAACCTCCCTTCAGCAGCTTGCTTTGGAAGGCTATGTATATAAGCAGCAAGGAAGCGGAACATTTGTAGCTGGAAAAAAAGTCAAACAAAAGCTTACATCAACAGTGGAGAACTTCTCTGAACAAGTAGCAATGCAGGGAAAAAACCCCTCGATAAAAGTTGTAAGTCTGGATGTTATTCAAGCAGATTCTTCCCTCGAGGAAATCTTTGAACTTGAAAAAGGAGATCCAGTTAACAAATTAGTCAGGATCAGGGAAGTAAATGAGGAGCCTCTGCAATACGAAGTTGCATATCTTCCATGGAGAAAGACACCAGGACTTAATGTAAAGGGTTGTGAAAATTCTTTATACAGTCATTTGCAGAAGGAATATAATGCTCATATTAAAAAAACAGTGGAGTACCTGGAGATCGTGGCTGCGACCAAGGAAATGCATGAGATATTGAATATCCCTGTCGGATCTCCCTGCTTTTCGTTGGAAACGTATGCCTATATAGAAGATGATAGTGTCATAGAATATTCGAAGACAATTTTCCGGGGAGATATGGCCAATTTTGTCATTGAAAGGAATTATTAATTTTTTTATAGAAACTTTCAGTAAATGGAAAGAGGATGGGACAAAACAAAAAACTCTTACAAAAGACGAACAATTTAAGTACCGGCTCTAAAAACCGCTATGGATTTCCGTGCAAGACTTCGCTTTCCGCGGGTGACCCGTGAGCCTTCTCGGCTTCGCCTACGGGGTCTCACATTGGCCACTGCTACCGCAGGAGTCTTCGTCTTGCACTCCAATCAACCGCTGGAGTAACCTAAAAACTAAACGTATATTTGAATAAATAAAAAACCCGAACTAATTTGATCTTAAAACTCAAATTAGTTCGGGTTTTTCTCAGACTAAAACACTTTTGCCCCAGCCTCTTTTATCGAAAATCAATATCCTTTATCATATTTCTCCTGCGCTTCTGCAGTCCTTTTTGCATACGGCAATGCTTCCAAACGTTCATAAGGAATCTCTTCTCCTGTATCAACGCAAACACCATAAGAACCTTCTTCGATCCGATCTAAGGCATCATCAATTTCTCCAAGAACCTTTTCATCAATCTGTTCAAAGGTTTGTTCCTGTTCCCGGTCGACACGCTCTGCATTTCCTTCTGCAAGATGATTGCCGATACCGGTTGTGATATCACCGGTCGATTCCATCATGGACTCGTCCAGCAAGCTATTTTCCTGTTTTTCCTCTATACTCTTTTTCATTGCGATCAGCTTCTGCTTCATTGTACTAATTTCATTTTTTGATAATTTCATCATAATCTGCTCCCTTCTGACTATAAGGAACATTCCCTTTTTTCCGGAAATTAAAACGCATCAGGGGCTATGATGGAAGTTGTTCCGTTTATACTGGTCTATCATATCTTCCACAAAGAGGGACAACCACTCGATATTAGCTTTTGATAATTTCATCCAATGCTTCATTGATTTTTTCATACTGGAAGGTATACCCTTCCTGCTCCAGCCTCTCTGGTATCACCCATCTGCTCTTTAAGATTAATTCTGTTTCAGTCCTTATGACAACTGCGCCTATTTCAAGCAGCCATTCCGGGGAAGGCAGACCGATTCTCCGATTCATTTTTTGCCTTAGCGAAGCCATGAACTCCCGGTTTGAAATGGGATTTGGAGCAGCGCAATTAAATACTCCGCTAAGATCTTTTCGCTTTTTCAGGAAAAGGATAATTTGATGGACATCCTCGATATGTATCCAGCTGAACATCTGGCTTCCTGGTCCCTGTACTCCGCCCAACCCGAATTTTACCAAGTTCTTGAACGGTATCATGACACCGCCATCTTTCCCTAGCACGATGGCAATCCTTAGTGCTATTTGTCTGGTTTTTGGTAGCTGAAACTGGAATAGGCTCTCTTCCCATGCCTTCGCTACATCCACCGAGAAACCTGTTCCGATATCCCCGCTTACCTCCGTCATCGGCCTATCCTCTGCATGACGATAAATGGTTGCCGTGCTGGAATTGATCCATAATTCAGGGGGCTGCAAAGCTTCAAGTACAGCTTTTCCAAGTATTTCAGTCGTTTCTGTTCTTGAATCCATGATCACCTTTTTATTATGATCATTGTAGCGGCAATCAACGGACTTTCCAGCAAGATTAATTAGCATTTCCGATCCTTCTAAAGCAGCTATTATTCCTTTTTTGTCCTCCCAGGATATATGCTGCGGCTGTCTGGAGATAATCTTCACTTCATAGCCTTTTTGCAGAAATTCATTCTCCAGATATTTCCCGATAAAGCCTGTTCCTCCAGCTAGTACAACTCTTTTATTCATATAGGCACTGTCCTTTCCACGACAATATTTGTTTGTATATGATTCACTTATGTACATATTCAACTGAGTATAATTTGATAATGTGCTTCTACTATATTATCACTTCAAAGGATACAATTGTTGGGATTTTCGGTATTTATAGGGTGACTTCATCTCATCTTTGAGGTACAACAAAAAAAGCGGCATAATCTCTTTAAAATGCATCCTTAATAACCTTGGGAAATTCCTGATATCCACGGAAGCTTCGATATATCAATGAATCGAACCAGATTTCTATTTCAACGAAAATATAAATATTTCAATGGAAAATTCCATATATCCACAAAAATGGATCAGATATCGATAAAACGCACAAATCGACAATTAACTAGGCACTACACCCGTGCACCAGTGCACCCGTGAACCCACCCTTTCATCCCCCTGTGATCAACAAAAAAGCGAGCCTCCCAAAATCGGAAACCCGCTACAAGTAAAAACCCTATTCCACTACTCCGCTCATTTCCTTTGTCACCATATCCCGGAGCGCCCGCTTCAGGAATTTCCCTACAGAGGTTTTCGGAATCTCCTCCATAAAGATCACTTCATCAGGAAGCCACCATTTGGCGAACTGTGGTGCAATGAAGTCAAGGATTTCCTGCTTCTCCACTTTGCCTTTATACGCTTCCTTCAGAACCACACATGCGACTGGCCTTTCTTGCCATTCATCATGGGGAACAGCCACCACGCTTGCTTCAAAGACTGCTTCGTGTGCCATTATTGCATTCTCAAGATCAACGGATGAAATCCACTCTCCTCCGCTTTTTATCAGATCCTTCGTTCTATCGACTATTTTCACGACGCCTTCCGGATCTATGGTGACGACATCACCGGTATGGAGCCATCCATCCCTGAAGGCATCCTTGGATCTTTCATCCTTGTAATACTCGTCTGCAATCCATGGCCCCCGCAGGCACAGCTCGCCCATTTCCTGTCCATCCCATTTCACTTCTCCGTCCGGTCCGATTACCTTCATATCCAATCCCGGAACAAGGAGGCCCTGCATGGAGCGGATATCAAGCATCTTTTCTTCATCAAGGTCGGTCTGATGGCTCTTCAGACGGGAGACCGTCGCCAGGGGAGTCGTCTCCGTCATTCCATATGCATGAAGGAACGGAATGCCATATTTTGTTTCAAAGGCCTTGATCATTCCTCTTGGAGCAGCGGACCCGCCACATAGAATGGCTCGAAGACTCGATGTATCGTATGTTCCTTTTTCCAGTTCATTTAAAAGGCCCAGCCAGATGGTCGGCACCCCTGCAGTGAGGGTGATATTCTCCTGCTCAATAAGCTCCGCTAGCAGCTGTGGTGTAAACTGCGGTCCAGGCAGAACCTGTGTCGTCCCGAACCAGGTTGCTGCAAATGGAAGGCCCCATGCATTCGCGTGGAACATTGGCACAACCGGCATGCATGTATCATATTCAGATAGACCCGCAGTGTCAGCCAGTCCAAGTGCAAAGCTGTGGAGTACCAGGGATCGATGGGAATAGACGACACCTTTTGGATTTCCGGTCGTTGCTGAGGTATAGCACATACCTGCAGGGTCATTTTCATCTATGTCTTTTACAAAGGAATAGTTAGGGTCGCCTTCCTCCAATAGATCCTCATAGGAAAACACAGGATGCAGGCTTGTTGCTGGGAGTTCTTCTTTATCAGACATTATGATGAAGGCTTTTACCGTGTCAAGTTGGTCCTTGACACGTTCCACCAGCGGCAGGAGGTCTTCATCCACAAGGAGTACAACATCCTCCGCATGGTTCACAATATAGGAGACATGCTCCGGTGCCAGGCGGATATTGATTGTATGCAGCACTGCACCCATACCTGGAATCCCGAAATAGGTTTCAAGGTGACGATGATGGTTCCATGCAAACGTCCCTACTCTATCCCCTCTTTGCACACCTAACTTCTCAAGTGCACTCGAAAGCCTTCTTGTCCGCTCCCCTATCTTTCTGTAGGAAAAGCGCTCGACACCTGAAAGAGTGCGTGAAACCACCTCTTTATTCGGAAAAAACTTTTCTGCTCTTTCTAGTAGCGAACTGACAGTCATAGGTACATTCATCATTGTGCATTACCCCTTCCTCATTCACTTTTTATAGATTGCAGTTTTACTGAAAAGGTTTTCATTGCCGAACCTCTGAATCAAGCAGACTATTATGCTCTCCGAGAATTGGCGGCTTGCCTTTATCCTTTACGGAACCATCATGCATATTCACTTCGAGATGCCCTTCTTCGTTTCTGTACACGATTCCCTTTTCCTGAAAATAAGGGAAGGCTTCCAGTTCCCCAACTTCCAAAACTGGCGCTATACAGCAATCAACCTGTCTACCAAACTCAATCCACTCCACAAAGCTTTTGCTCTGGAACAGTTTTTTCAGAGCCATAAAAACAGGATTGCTCTCTCTTTGGACCGAGAATTGAGCTGTTTTCCACTCCTGCCTGTCGACGGCATCACAGAAGTTTACCCAGAACTTCGGCTCCAACGCACCGAGTGTGATAAATCTTCCATCCTTAGTTTTATAGATTCCATAGCATAAGATTTCCCCATTAAGTTGAGTGATGCCACTTGACTCCCCTATCGCCTCATGGATAGCCAAATGATTTCCCATCAAGGATGCCATCACATCCGTAATGGAGATGCAATGATAGCTGCCATTGCCGGTCCTTATCTTTGATAAAAGTGCAGCAAGAATTCGTTCGCATGCTGCAAAACTGCCAAAATAGTCGGCTATTGTAATGTAAGGATGTATGGGTCTACCTGACTTATCCTTCAGTTGTGCGAGCACTCCACTTAGAGCCATATAGTTCAAATCATGGCTTCCAAGACTGCTCCATTCACCCTTGGCTCCGTAGCCAGTGATGGAACAGTAGACGATTTTTTCGTTTCTTTTTTTGATAGATTCATAGTCGATCCCTAATTTATTCATCACACCAGGCCGATAGCTCTCCATCACAACGTCTGAACTATCAATCAGTCCCATTATTAAATCCCGGGAGCCTTCCTTTTTCAGATCCACCGAAATGCTCTTTTTCCCCCGGTTGTTTGCAAGATAGACAATGCCCGTCCCATCCCTTTTCAATCCGGTGTGACGGGCTGGATCACCATGCACGGACTCGATCTTGATGATTTCCGCTCCGAGCTCCGCCAATCGCTGTGAGGCAAAAGGTCCAGGAAGGTAGTTGGTAAAATCAATCACTCTGATTCCTTCGAGCATTCCCTCTATCATGTGGACGCTTCTTCTCCCATGTAGATTTCCTCCATCTGTTTTCTCAGGACAAACTTCTGGATTTTTCCGCTGGCATTTCGGGGAAGCGCCTCAACAAACATATATTTTCTTGGTCGCTTATATCGGGCGAGCCTGGAGCTGCCCTGACACCATTGATCCAATTCCTCTTCAGTAAGGGAAGGATCTTTTTTCACCACAAACGCCGTGACGGTTTCACCCCACCTGTCATCAGGCAGACCGACCACCGCAATGTCGAGAATTCCCTTATGTTCATATAGGACATCCTCTACCTCACGGGGATAGATATTCTCACCGCCGCTTATGATCATGTCATCCACGCGGTCTTTTACCCATAGATAACCTTCCTCATCGAGATAACCGATATCCCCCGAGTGATACCAGCCTTTATACATGGAGTGTTGTGTTGCTTCTTCCCTATTGAAGTAGCCCTTCATCATACAAGGTCCTTTGACAATGATTTCTCCTGCTTCCCCTGCCTGTACCACATCATCAGGATCTGATGGGCCATTTTCATTCGTCCTTACAATACGGATCTCATGGTTCAAGCACGCCTGGCCGGCAGAGCCTGCCTTTGTCAGCTGATCTTTTTCCGATAAAAAAGTGATGGCAGGGCCCATTTCCGTCATCCCATAAGCTTGTACAAGTGAAATGCCAAGCTGCTCGTGGCAGGCGCGTACAAGCGCAGGCGCCATTGGTGCTGCCCCGTATAACCCAAGCTTCAGGCTCTTCAAATTATAGTTGTTCAGGTTTTCCTGAAGGAGCATGTTCCACATGGTCGGTGCAGCAAAGAACTTCGTCACCTTTTCCTCCTGGATCAGCTGCAGCACTTTTTTCGGCTCAAAATGATGAAGAATGACATTGCTTGCCCCCACATGTATTCTTGGTATCATCGCACAATGCAGCTCCGCACAATGAAACATCGGTGCTGTCACGAGACCAACATCAAAAGCTTCCAGTCTGGTTGCCGAAATCACAATCAGGCTCTGCTCCGCCATTTCACGATGAAGGTGGATGACACCCTTAGGTCTTCCTGTCGTACCGCTTGTGTACATGATGGCATAGATGTCACTTTCCTGGACGTCCGATTCCACCACTCGATCTGGGGCTGCAGCTACCTTATCCTGATAGCTTGCGGCATAGCTTGCCGGTTCCCCGTCAATTTTCCAGAAGCTGATCTCTCCAAAACGATTGCTAATCTGGGAAACTACATGCTCAAGCGCCTGCTCCATCACCACGATTTTCGGTTGTGCATCCTCAAGAATGTAAGCAACCTCTTCCGCTCCAAGCCTAAAATTGATCGGATTGAAGACAGCGCCGATTTTTGCACAAGCTAGCATGGTTGTAGCCAGTTCTTCCGTGTTAAAAAGAAAAGTGGATACCCTATCCCCTTTTTTCACACCTGCCTGTAAAAACGCATTGGCTAGTTTGTTCACTTCATGATCCCATTCTTTATAGGTTAGACGGACATTCTTCCTTACATCGTATAACGCTTCTTTATCCGGAAACTTCTGTACGGCAAGATCAAAGATTTTCGCTATGGTAATAGACATCTTTCTCCTCCTGAACCTTGTAGTTTAGGTTAACCGTTCAATAATTGTCGCGTTCGCCATGCCATGACCTTCACACATCGTCTGCAGCCCATATCTACCGCCCGTCCGCTCAAGTTCATGCATCATGCTGACCATGATTCTGGCCCCGCTTGCTCCAAGTGGGTGACCTAGGGCAATCGCACCTCCATTCGGATTCAGCTTAACCGGATCTGCCCCTGTCTCCTTCAGCCATGCCATTGGTACAGGAGCAAATGCCTCATTCACTTCAAAAATGTCGATATCTTCAAGCGAGAGCCCGGACTTATCCAGAACCTTTTCCGTGGCAGGGATTGGCCCTGTCAGCATCAAGGTCGGGTCCGAACCGACCACTACTCTTGTATGGACTTTGAAACGGGGCTTCAACCCAAGCTCCAATGCCTTTTCTTTTGTCATGAGGAGAAGTGCCGCTGCACCGTCACTGATTTGACTTGCATTCCCGGCATGGATCACGCCATCATCCTTGAAGACTGTTTTTAGCCCACCAAGTGCTTCGACTGACGTTTCTGCCCTCGGACCAGAATCCTCCTTCATTAGAGTGGTCGTCCCATCAGGCAGAGTCACCTCCAAAGGCATGATTTCTTTATCAAAATAGCCCTCCGCTTGTGCTTTCAACGCCTTCTGGTGACTCTCATAAGAGAACCGGTCCAAATCTTCTCTTGTAAATCCATAGTTTTCGGCAATTCGTTCTGCTGACAATCCCTGGTTGATCATTTCATAGCGCTCCGTCAGCTTGTCACTGAATGGTGCCTTCTGATAGTTGGATCCCATCGGTACACGAGACATATTTTCCACACCGCCAGCTATCACAATATCCATATCCCCAGCCAAAATCGCCTGGGCAGCAAAATGGACAGCCTGCTGGCTGGATCCGCATTGGCGGTCAAGGGTGGTGCCTGGCACCTCAATTGGAAAACCGGCAATAAGTGCAGCGACCCTTGCTATATCCCCAGCCTGCTCCCCGGATTGCGTCACACATCCCAGAATGACATCCTCGACCATCCCGGCATCAATACCAGCTCTGTTAACAAGTTCCTTCAAAACTTCACCGGCCAAATCGTCCGGTCTCATATCCTTTAATAGTCCGTTTCTTCTTCCTACCGGGGAGCGTACCCCTTCGACAATGACGACTTCTCTCATGTTGAATACCTTCCCTTCTCTATAAACCCAGATTTTTTGCAATGATGGTTTTCATGATGTCATTCGTTCCGGCATAGATGCTTGCTACCGGAATATCACGGTATCTTCTTGCAATCTTGTATTCTTCCATATAGCCATAGCCACCATGCAGTTGCATGCATTGTGTTGCGATATTGCGGGCAATCTCCGTCAGCTTCCATTTTGCCATGGAGACTTTTGTGACAACATTTTCCCCAAGCATATGCTCACCGATCAATCTATCCAGAAAAGCCCTGCCCATTTCGACGTCTGTCGCCATTTCCGCAATCTTGAATTGCGTGTTCTGGAACTGGCTGACAGGCTTCCCGAATGCCTCCCTGCTTTTTACATAGTCAATCGTGTCCTGCAGCATCTCCTCAGAGGCAACCTGGGCACCAATCGCGACAAGAAGACGCTCCTGCTGCAGCTTTTCCATCAAATATAGAAAGCCTTTTCCTTCTTCACCCAAGAGATTCTCTCTTGGCACCTTGCAATCTTCAAAATACAATTCTGCAGTATCCTGGCAATGCAGCCCCACTTTATCCAGCTTTCTCCCCCTGCTGAAGCCTGGATGTCCCCTCTCGATAACAAGCAGACTGACACCTTTATGCTTTGGCCGGATCTCTGTATCCGTTTTGCATGCAACGATTACGAGGTCAGCATGGATGCCGTTGGTGATAAAAGTCTTCGCTCCATTTACGATATAATAGTCGCCTTCTAGCCTTGCTGTCGTCTTGATATTCGCCAGATCCGATCCCGTTCCCGGCTCGGTCATCGCGATTGCGGTAATGGTTTTACCATTAACGCAATGGGGCAGCCAGCGTTCCTTCTGCTCATCTGTCCCAAATGAGGTTAGATATGGTACAACAATGTCGTTATGAAGCGCAATCCCGATCAAGCCTGTACCTACCCGTTCAAGCTCTTCGTTGATTACAACCGAATAGCCCCAGTCCGTTTCACTTCCCCCATACTTTTCCTCGATATCGGGGCATAGATAGCCCTGTTCCCCCATCTTCTCCCAAAAAGACCTGGGAATGATTCTGTTTTCTTCCCACTCCTCATAAAAGGGATACGCTTCCTTCTCTAAAAACTTCCTTAAAGACTTGCGAAATTGATGATGCTCCCCGGTCAAGTATGGATGCTCCATCTTTCCCTTTTTCGTTGAAAGCGATTTCATTTTACCACCTCTAAGCCTTCACTTTATTTAGTTGCTGCCGAAGCTGATATTTCAGTATTTTCCCGGATGCATTTCGGGGAAGTGCCTCTTCGATAAAGATTCTTCTCGGCACCTTGTAGCCTGCGAGCTTCTGGCGGCAGAACTGCTTCAGTTCTTCTTCATCTACCATCTGTTCTTTATGGGGGACAACTACAGCACATACCGCTTCTCCCCATACTTCATCAGGCAATCCGATAATTGCTGCCTCCAAAACCTGTGGATGTTCATAGAGAACTTCTTCCACTTCTATGGAATAGACATTTTCGCCGCCAGAGATGATCATATCTTTTTTGCGGTCCACCAAGGTGATATTACCTTCTTCGTCAACCGTGGCCAAATCTCCTGTATAAAGCCATCCCTCTTTTAGTGTCGCTTTCGTTTCTTCTGGTTTTCTATAATATTCTTTCATGATGGATTCACCCCGAAGGACAAATTCACCGACCGCACCTGGTGCAATCTCCCGGCCTGCTTCATCAACCACCTTGGCTTCTGTCAGGAAGGAAGGCTTGCCGTTTTTCCCGAGATGATTTTTATGGCCATTTGGATCAAGCAATATTCCATTTGGTCCCGCTTCTGTCAGACCGCAGAGATTGTAGAACTGATCATTCTTAAAAAGGTTCATGCTCTTTTTTACGAGTTCCGGTGCCATCGGTGCAGCGCCATATCCACAGCGTTTAATGGATGACAGATCATAGTCGCCTGCATTTGGAACCTGCAGGAGGAAGTTGAACATCGCAGGGACTCCGAAAAAGTGGGTAATCTTATGCTCCTGTATTGCTTGAAGGGTATGAACCGGATGGAAGTCCCTGTGAATATAATGGGTTGCTCCAAGGACCACTCCTGATACAAGAAAAAGGTTCAATTGTGCCGAATGGAAAAGCGGTGCAATATGTAGAAATCGCTCTTGTTGATTGATTCCCATACTGATCATCATTGATAAACCTACATTGAATATACGGCGATGATCGAATAATGCGCCTTTAGGACGGCCTGTCGTTCCTGAAGTATAGAGAATTTCCAGATCATCAGTTTCCATGACTGCGATATCCGGGTCCTGTTCGTTTACAGAGAGGATTTCATGGTAGGAGCGGTGCTCAGGAATTTTGGCTGTTCCCACGACCACCACCGTTTGAACTGAGGAACCTTCCATAGCCTTTTGGATAACCTCTTCAAATTCACTGTCACAAATAACCGCCTTCGCCTCCGACTGATCCAGGATATAGCTTATTTCCGAAGAGGTTAAACGAAAATTCATAGGTACGATGACTGCTCCTATTTTTGCTCCTGCAAAATAAGAGAACACAAAATGGTCGGAGTTTTTCATCATGAAAGCAATTTTGTCACCTTTGGTCAGTAGTCCGGTATCAAATAATCCATTTGCGAGCCTGTTAACCTCCCGATTAAACTGATCGTAGTTGTAGGACCTGTCCTCACAGCTTATTGCAAGTTTTTCAGGCACTTTTCTGGCATTTTGCGATAAATACATTCCAATGTTCATCTTTCATCCTCCTTTAATGGGTGTTAATAGTCATCATGCAAGAATTGTGCCAATATTCTAAACGCAGTTGAGTTACCCTGATTTATTTTATGGCTCTGTTAAACACCGCTGTTGATTTCCGCACTAGGCTTCGCTTTCCGCGGGGCGCTTGTGGAGCCTCCTCGGCGTTGCCTGCGGGGTCTCCACTAACCGCTACCTCCCGCAGGAGTCTTCGCCTATTGCTCCAATCAACAGCTGGTGACCTTGAAAATCAACACTTTTTCTTTAACACAACCAAATTAATAAACAAAAAAAGTGTCCGCAAAATGGACACTTCTGACATGATTCTGAAGATTAATCGGACTGCTCTTTCCTTCATCTTAACAACTGATACTTCTTAATTTTCTCATAAAGCCCAGATCTGCTTATCCCCAATATACGGGCAGCCTTCGCTTTGTTTCCGTTTGTCTTTTCGAGCGCATTTTCGATGGCATTCCTTTCTGCGCTCTCAGCCATTTTCACCTCCGGCAAATAGGAAGCTATGTGTTTCTCACGCCGCTTTACCACCATATATTCCGGAAGATCCTCAAGCTGGATTTTGCCATGCTCCGCAAATGTCATCGCCCTTTCCATGACGTTACGAAGTTCACGGACATTCCCTGGCCAATGATAGGTTTCCAGGACATCTCTTGCAAGAGTATCCATCCCTGTGATTGACGTATTTAAAGCGGCATTCAGTTCTGTCACCATTTTCCCGATCAACAATGGAATATCGCCTACTCTATCCCGGAGCGGTGGAATATGAAAAGAAATCACATTTAAACGGTAGTATAAATCCTCACGAAATATTCCCTCTTTCACCATCTCTTCCAGGTTCCGATTGGTAGCGGCAATAATCCGGACATCCACTTGAATCCGCTTGGTCCCTCCAACCCGGTAAAATTCCCTTTCCTGCAGTACACGAAGAAGTTTTGCCTGAAGATTCAAAGACATGTCCCCTATTTCGTCCAAGAAAAGTGTACCACCATTGGCAAGATCGAATTTCCCGATTTTCCCCTTATTCCTCGCACCGGTAAATGCCCCGTCTTCATAGCCAAAAAACTCCGATTCCAACAGATCCTCCGGTATTGCTGCGCAGTTCACCACTACAAACTTACCTTCTTTACGGGCTGAGCTGTTGTGGACTGCATGGGCGAACAATTCTTTACCTGTTCCGCTTTCCCCGCGGATCAGGACGGTAGACCTGCCTTTTGCAGCTTTTGTCGCACTTTTCTTCAGCTTTTCCATATAGGGGTCCTTGCTTATAATATGGTCCCAGGTAAATTTCGCAGACTCCGCCTTCTGATATTCGGAATGATAATAGTTCGCTTTGTTTTCCGCTTTTTGAAGCTTTTTGAAAAGCTCACTTACTTCATTCAACTGCCGGTACATGATTTTCCCGATCGCACCAACCACCTTGCCATCCTGCAGAATCGGGATGCGATGGACAATGTATTTAATTCCGTTGATTTCTTTGAAATCGCTGACTTCCGCTGCTTCACTTTCATAGACTTTGGAGAGTTGAAATTGCGGGAATACCTTATCCGCTCTTTTAAACAGGATATCTTTCTGCTCTATTTGAAATAGCTCCAATAATGATGGACTGACCATTTGTATGTACTGTTTTTCATCCGTCATCATGATTCCGTCGTACGCGTGATCAATGGCTGTCTGAAGGGAGAGCTTCAAGCTTTTTACTGATTCAAGTTCCGTAGCAATGTTTTCAATCTCAGACAAATCCTGAAAAAGGATAATATGACCTATTTTGTTTCGGACATTCTCATAGGATGTCATGGTGAGTACCGCTTTCAATCTTTCCACTTTCATTGGATGAAAAGGAGCCCCACTCTCCAAGGCTTGTCCTGCTTCGGGAAAAACAGATAATAGACCGGTAGATTGCAGCTCTGATGACTTTCTCCCGGTCATCATGCAAACACGTTCGTTTACATAGATGATCTGTTTGTTCTCATCTGTCATCACTACCCCGATAGTTGAATGTGTCAGTACCGTATCAAGCTGATCTTTTAATGTACTTGTCGCTTTCAAGAGGCTCAATACCATATCCGTTTTTGTAAAAAGTCCGACTACCCTCTCTGCATCATCGACGACCACCCCAGTACCAACTGCGCTCGTCCGGACTATACTTTCCACTTCGGAATAGGAGGTAGTGATGGAAAGTGTCGATACGTTTTCTTTTATGTAGTCCCTTATAGGTGTTTCCAAGTCCAGTTGTTCCATAATCATTCTATATAAGCTCGATCTGGTGAAAACACCTACAAGCCTATGATCCTTATTGGTGACAGGCAATAGATTCCACTTGTTTTCTCTCATTATTGCCAGTGCTTGTCTTAAGGAGGTGTCTGCAGTTATCCTATACCGGACCGGTGTTATCATATCTTTTAATGGAATCATCACAATAATCCCCTTTGCCATCGGATACTTCCATTGTAAAGGAAAACAGCGTGAATTGTTAGAAAATTGAATTAAAAAAAGAGCGGGAATCCACTAAAAAAGATTCCCACCCTCCATTGCGGCAATTATTTCGGCTGCATGCGGATGGCACCATCGAGACGGATGGTATCCCCATTCATCATCGGATTTTCCATAATGCTTTGAACAAGCTGGGCATATTCCTGTGGATATCCAAGTCGAGGCGGGAACGGCACCATCTTTCCTAAAGAGTCTCTCGCTTCTATCGGCAGAGAATCAAACATCGGTGTATGGAACAGTCCGGGTGCTATCGTCATCACCCTGATACCGAAAGCGGCAAGCTCTCTTGCAATCGGTAGTGTCATCCCAACAATGCCACCCTTTGAAGCAGAATAGGCAGCCTGTCCGATCTGTCCATCAAATGCGGCAACGGAAGCTGTATTGATGATTACCCCACGCTCGCCCTCGGCATTCGGTTCATTCAATGCCATTCTTTCCGCAGCAAGCCTGATGACATTGAAGGAGCCGATCAGGTTGATGGAGATCACTTTAGAAAAATGATCAAGAGGATGTGTTCCCTTCCTGCTTAGAACCTTTTGCGCAACGCCAATACCTGCACAATTTACTACTGCATTTATAGAACCAATCTTTTCTATCCCTTGCTTCAAGGCTGCTCTTACATCCTCTTCACTGGTCACGTCCGTTTTGAAGTAGAGGACCGAATTACCAAGCTCCTCTACAAGCATTCTGCCACGCTTTTCCGAAAGATCCAAAATAAGTGCCTTTCCGCCTTTTTCTACAATATTTCTTACTGTCGCTTCTCCAAGACCTGATGCACCCCCTGTTACAAGTGCACAAATATTTTCAACCTTCATTTCATAACCCCCTATTAAATTGCTTACTGTTTTTAATGCAATAAGCATGCCAATATAGAACGGGCAATTTTATGAGGTATGTGTTCAATAATTGGACAGTCTATCCGAAATCTGCATTTTTTTACTACATCTCTTTTCCCAGCTTCCACACTTTGGAAAAATTATTCTACTAATTATGAAATATCCCTACAAAGAGTTCTTATTATTTCTAACTTTTCCACTATTTTGGTAAGATATAGTTAATACTAGTACTGGAGGACATTCATCATGAAAAAGCGAATCATGGTTATAACGCAGGATATCGGCGATGAGTATACACAAAAAATCAAAGCACTGGCTCCTGATTGGGAACTGATTGTAGGTAAGGAAAAGGATGTCTGGGCACCATATGCCAATAAGGCGGAAATCATCGCCGGTTGGAAGAAGGACCTTGAGGAGTTGTCCCTTCGTGAGTACTCTGAGCTCCGTTGGATACAAGCCTGGAGTGCCGGGGTGAACACCATGCCCCTTGAAAAGCTTGCTTCTAAAGAAATAGCACTCACAAGCGCGAATGGTGTACATGCATATCCCATCTCGGAAACCATTATTGGCTTGATGCTTGGACTCACTAGAAAAATACATACGTATGTAAAAAATCAACAGGAAAAGAAATGGCACCATGCCCATATGAACCTCGAAATGCACGGAAAGACAATCGGGATCATAGGCGTCGGGGAAATCGGGAAAGAAACAGCAAAGATTGCCAAGGCGTTTGGAATGAGAGTACTCGGCGTAAGGAATTCCGGTAAAGAGACAGATAACGTGGATAACATGTTTACTCCCGAAGAACTTCACCATGTACTCCCCGAGTGCGATTATGTAGTAATCACGCTTCCATTGACCCCGCATACCTTCCAAATGTTTGGAGAAAAGGAATTTAGGTTAATGAAAAAATCCTCCTTCATCATCAATATCGGCAGAGGCGAAATCGTAAAGGAAGATGAGCTTGTGGAAGCATTGCAAACTGGAGAACTTGCCGGAGCAGGACTGGATGTATTTGTGAAAGAACCACTTGAAGAAACTAGTCCTTTGTGGGAAATGGAAAATGTCATCATCACACCCCATACTTCAGGGTCAACGGAGCACTATACAAAAAGGGTCATAGAGAATATCTTCCTGCCTAATCTCATGGACTATCTAGAAGGGAAACAGCCCCCAATCAATTTGGTTGATTATTCTAAAGGCTACTAAGAGGAGATGTAAGTATGCATAGAAATGAAGAATTGCATTCATTTTTGTTAAACAAAGCGAAAGTCCTTACAGAGCAGTGGTATGAAAGTTTGGATACACAGAATTCAACAGGTGTATATGCGTCCACAAACCCGGAAGTCATTCAAACATTAAAAAAGCAAAACTATGATTTCCACTTGCACCTTTGCAAGATATTCGTTGAAGAGGAAACAAAGTTCTTCCATGATTTCCAGAATTGGATCTTATCCATCGCACAGGACGAGCAGCACCTGAATACCCCTATCCACTTTACAATAAGAGAGTTTTTCAGAGTAAGGGAACAGTATATTCAATTTATACATGAGTTCGTCACGACCCATGAATCATACAAAAATAATGAAATTACTTGGAACAATATGATTATTAAAGCCTTTGACAAAGTAGTCCTGAGGTTTGTGGAAGAGCATCAGAAAGTCTCCGAACAGAAACTCAAAGCACAGCAGGAGATGATCCAGGAACTGAGCTCCCCTGTCATTGCCTTGGACAATAATCGAGCGTTGCTTCCTTTAGTGGGAGATATCGATACAGGCAGAGCAAAATTTATGCTGGAGCATACCCTGGAGCAATGTTCAAAGCTCGGAATCAACCATCTTTTCATTGATCTATCAGGAGTAGTGATTATTGATACCATGGTGGCAGATCAGATTTTCCAGTTGATCAAAGCCCTGACCCTCATTGGTGTAAAATGTTCTCTTTCGGGGATTCGCCCGGAAATTGCGCAAACGACTGTCAATCTTGGACTTTCCTTTAATAATGTTTCCATAAAACCAACCCTTGCCGGAGCATTGGCTTTTAATCGGTAAATAAACAAGGCTCTTTTCGTAAAGAATGTTGCTTATGACCACGAAAAATCGGCTTTTGGATTTTTTACTGAGAACAACTACGTATTGTTTAAAAAATAATTATCTATTACACCGAAAAGAGCACGATGGTAGGTGAATTAACGTGTATATGTTGTATTCGTCAAAAGCAACAATTTCTGCAAAAACAGCCATAAACAAAAAGGAGTTCTTTTATGTACGAGTTAAAAACGAAGGAAAATGATAGAAGTGTTGTAGAATTCATTGAAAATGTAGAAAATCCAACGAAGCGGGAGGATGCTTATAAGTTGTTGGATATCTTTACTGAAACAACGGGCTATCAAGCAAAAATGTGGGGCCCGAGCATCATCGGCTTTGGATCCTATCACTATAAATATCCAACCGGCCATGAAGGGGATGCACCTCTCGTAGGATTTTCCCCAAGGAAGGCTAAGATAAGTCTCTATTTCGCAACAGGTGACACACAACGTGAAGAGCTGCTGGAGAATTTCGGCAAGCATACCACCGGCAAAGCATGTGTGTACATCAACAATCTGGCTGACGTGGATGTGGCAGTATTAAAAAAGTTGATAGAACAATCTGTGCGTTTTCTACAGGATACCTACCCAAATAACAATACTAACTAAAAGAAGCAAATGCTTGGGAAGATCTCCCATTCATTTGCTTTTTTCTTTACTTCCAAAACGAGAAGAAGTAATTATCGCAACTTGTAGTTTAAAGACTGGCAAAAAAGTGAATTTATACTATATGTACTTGGTTTGTTAGCTTTTTTGAGGTATTTTGCAAAAGAACAGGTTGCATAGGACAACCAAAGGGAGCGAAAAAATGGAAAAAGTATTAAACGAGATACTTTCAGAGCTTAAAGAAATAAAAGCGATCCAACTACAAATACAGAAAGAACAAGTTTCCATGAAAAATGACACTACCTTACTGAAAAGTGCCATTACCCATTTTAAGGATGGACAACAGGATAAAAATTCATTGATCAAGCATACCCTGACCCTTCAGATTGAAAATATGCTAGAAATAAAACAGGCATTAAGGAGCTTGCAGGAAAACAATGATGTCACGAAACATTTAAGGTAATCAGAAACCCTCTCTTTTCATATTGAGAGGGTTTTTGATTTCTCTTAGGAGAACAAAGGAATGCATGGTTAGCATAGCAAGTCTTTCATTACCCTACCTTACAATCCCACTTACCCCCTTATGTTCCAAAAAGGCTCTTACTTCCCTTTCTGTTGCCAGGTTTGCATCACCTGAAATGGTGTGTTTCAACACGGAAGCACCCAATGCAAAGGTCAAACTGTCCTCATCGCTCCAACCTGAAATATGCCCGTGGAGATAGCCTGCCGCAAACGCATCTCCCCCTCCGACCCGATCAAGTATGTCAAAGGTCTGCGAATCTGTGGTAAGAATGCCTTCGCCCCTTGAATAGAGATAACCTGTAAGAGAATGCTTCATTACGGAATGTGTCTCCCTATACGTGCAAATCACCTTTTTCACTCCATAAAAGGTGCAAATCTGCTGAAAAAGATCCTCATAAAGCTTTTCTCTATTCCCGTCTGAAACTGAACTCTTTAACCCTAGTATATTTACTGCATCCAAATAGCCTCCAAAACAGATATCCACATAGGGGAGAATGGATTTTATTGCTTCCCGAGCCTCTTCCATCCCCCACAGCTTACTTCGATAGTTTATATCAAAGCTTGTCTTGATGCCCCTGTTTTTCGCCGCTTTGATAGCAGTCAATGCAATTTCTCTTGCAGCATCACTTATTCCAAGCGTTATCCCGGATGTATGAAAAAGGTCGGCTCCTTCAAAAATCTCCTCCCAATCAAAATCTTCCTGGCGTGCTTTGGCAATGGAAGAATTTTTCCGATCATAGATGACTTGAGAAGGCCTGACCGACATACCCTGCTCTAAAAAATAAAGCCCTAATCTTTCTCCTCCCCTGGCAATGAAGTCAGTATGGACTCTTTGCTGTTCCAGATGCCTGAGGGCACTTGTTCCCAAATCATTTTCAGGCAGCTTCGTCACAAACTGAACCTTATGTCCAAACAATGCCAGAGAGGCGGCTACATTAGCCTCTCCACCTCCGAAGACCGCCTGAAACTCGGTAGTCTGCACAATCCTGCTGTAATTCGGAGGGGTAAGGCGCATCATCAATTCACCGAAAGTCACCACTTTCAAAGTCTTACACCCACTGTTCTGCTCTCATGTACCTTCTTGAAAAACTGCCTTGCCAATTCAGTTACCCCATGGTAGTTTCCTTGTTTTGCTGGAGCAGTCAGCTCTCCCCCTACTCCCACTGCGATTGCCCCAGCCTTGAACCAATCACCGACATTGTCCAGGGTTACTCCACCTGTAGGCATAAAGGAAGCCTGTGGGATTGGTCCCTTAAAGGCTTTTATCGCGTCCGGTGAAAACAGGTTACCTGGGAAGAATTTGATGATATCCACACCATATTCCAATGCTTCCACCACTTCCTTTACTGTCATGCACCCAGGAAGGTAAGGAACTTGATATCTGTTGCAGAGTTTTGCCGTTTCCATGTTGAAGCAGGGACTGACAATATAATCCGCCCCGGCCAAAATGGCGATCCGGGCTGTTTCCATATCAAGGACAGTCCCTGCTCCAACAAGCAGTCCCTTATTATCCTTAAGTGACGCAATCACTTTATCCGCATCAGGAACGGTAAAAGTCACCTCAATGGCCGTCACCCCTCCTTCTGCACATGCTTCTGCCAACTTTTGGCCCCCTTCCGGACTTTCCGCTCGGATAATTGCCACAATACCTTGCTCGACAAGCCGTTGTAACACCTGATACCGTTTCATTCCTTCCATCCCCCTTTTCATTTATACCCCTGAGTATGCGGAAAATCCGCCGTCAACCGGCACGACCACTCCATTCACAAAACCTGAAGCACGATCATCCACTAGCCAGAGCAGTGTGCCAATTAATTCCTGACCTTCACCGAAACGGGCCATTGGGGTTTGCGCTATTATTTTCTCAGCGCGTTCCGTGAGCAAACCTTCTTTCTTCAATAGAAGCGACCTGTTCTGGTCTGTCAGGAAAAATCCCGGTGCAATGGCGTTCACTCTCACACCTGCTTTTGACATATGTACAGCAAGCCATTGCGTGAAATTGCTGACCGCTGCCTTCGCTCCACTATAGGCAGGAATTTTGGTCAATGGAGAAAATGCATTCATCGATGAAATATTGATAATCGTTCCGCTTTTTTTCTCTACCATATCTCTTCCGAATACCTGTGATGGAAGAAGGGTCCCAAGGAAATTCAATTGGAAAACATAATTGATTCCTTCTTCATCCAAATCAAAAAATGTCCGGACATCTTTTTGCAGGTCTCCCTGATTAAAATATTCAAGGTCTGTAGTACCCTTGGGGTGATTGCCACCTGCACCGTTGATCAATATATCGCAGGTGCCAAATTCCAGCTGGATTTTCTCTCTGGCATTCTCCAATTCCGACTTATCCATTACATTGGCAGCCAATCCGATAGCTGTACCACCATTTCCGTTGATAACAGTCGCAAGCTGCTGCACTTTTTGTTCCGTTCTTCCTATGATGGCAACCTTTGCACCGCATTCGGCCAAAGCTTCACAAAACGCCGAGCCCAGCACCCCGCTTCCGCCGGTAACCACAATCACTTTCCCCTCTAGATTCACCCTGAAAGGAAGATTCATGTTGATTGCTCCACCCCTTTCACTTTGTTGAGGGCTTCCCAGATTCCATTAAGGTAAACCGCACCAAGCGCCCTGTCATACAGTCCATATCCCGCACGCCCTGTTTCTCCCCAAATCATTCTGCCATGATCCGGACGGAGTGGCCCTGTAAATCCGATATCCTGATATGCCTTCAATACCTCCACCATATCGACAGAACCGTCTGATGAAAGATGAGAGGTCTCTTCAAAGGACTTTGGTCCAGTACGTTTTACATTCCTACAGTGTGCAAAATGGATTCTTGAACCGAAAGCGCGAATCATCCCTGGAAGATCATTATCTGCCCTTGCCCCAAATGACCCCGTGCAGAAGGTAATGCCATTGGATGGGCTTTGCTGTACATCTATCAATCTCTGTAAACTTTCTGCATCTGTGATGATTCTCGGCAAACCGAAAATAGACCATGGTGGATCATCGGGATGTATGGCCATTTTAATGGATACCTCTTCCGCAACCGGTATGATCTCATTTAAAAAATATGCAAGGTTCTCCCAAAGCCTTTCTTCGGTGACATCTTGATAGGACTCCAGAAGGCCCTTCAGTTCACCATCTTTATAAGAAGCGTCCCAGCCGGGCAAAGCCAACCCTCCTGAAGAAGGATTCATTTTTTCTATTGCATCTTCATCGTGGATCAAGGTGGTTGACCCATCCTCCAGCAGGTAGTCAAGATCCGATCGAGTCCAATCAAAGACAGGCATGAAATTATAGCAGACTACTTCCACACCTGCGCTCGCAAGATTCCTTAATGTCTCCTTGTAGTTGGAAATGTACTTATCCCTTGTAGGGAGACCCAATTTTATATCCTCATGAACGGGAACGCTTTCAATTACAGCGAGAGATAAGCCATTCTTTTCAATCACATTCATCAAATGATTGATTTTCTCCAGTGGCCATACTTCCCCGACAGGGATATCATAGATTGCCGATACAATTCCTTTCATCCCGGGAATTTGGCGGATATACTCGAGCGTAATACTGTCAACCTCTCCATACCAACGAAAAGCCAGCTTCATTTTCTCACCTCCGAAATGGTTGCACGATCAAAATAATTCTTTGCATTTTCATAGGATACACTTTTCACCATCGATCCAAGCAATCTCTCATCATGTGGCGCCTCGCCTTTTTCAACCCAGCCTCCAAGCATATTGCAAAGGATACGGCGGAAATATTCGTGCCTTGTATAGGATAAAAAGCTGCGAGAATCTGTCAGCATCCCTATAAATTTGCTTAGCAGACCGATATTGGCCAAGTCTGTCATCTGCCTCTCCATTCCATCCTTCTGATCGTTATACCACCATCCGGAACCAAACTGAACCTTACCTGGTATTCCTTCTTCATGGTAGCTCCCTGCCAATGAAGCAAATATGAAATTGTCTTTTGGATTTAAATTATAGAGTATGGTCTTTGGCAATTGATTGTTGTGATCAAGCGCATCCAGAAACATGGCCAGGGGCTGTGCCACAGGGTGATCTTCAATCGTATCGAACCCGGCATCCGCCCCTACCATCTGGAACATCCTTTTGTTGTTGTTTCTCATCGCACCGATATGCAGCTGCATCGTCCATCCCTTTTCCGCGTACACTTGACCCAAAAATAAAAGGATGAAAGTCTTATATTTTCTCGCTTCCACCACGGACAGCGGGGTATCACTCAATGCCTTTTGGAATATAGCTTCTACTTCGGTTTTCGTGGCAGTCTCAAAAACCATTTCGCTTATTCCATGATCGGAAAGTCGAGCTCCTTTCTCATGAAAATAGTCCACTCTCTTCCTTAAGGCATCAAGCAGATCGTCCAATCTTTCAATCTCTTTATCTGTAACACTGGAAAGCTTTTGAATCCAAGGAAGAAAAGTATCCTTCGTTATTTCTATTCCCTTATCAGGACGGAATGTCGGCAGCACTTTTGTTTTCCATGTTTTATCCTCTGCTAACCGTTCATGGAACTCGAGGGTATCTGTCGGATCATCCGTCGTACCGATCATTTCCACTTTCGATCCTTTAATAAGCTCCCTTGTCCGTAAGGAATCTCCTTCAAGCATTGCATTTGTGCTATTCCAAACTCTATCTGCAGTGTCCGAGTTTAGCAATTCATAAAAGTCAAAATACCTAGCCAGCTCTAGATGTGTCCAATGAAACAATGGATTCCCCAATGTATGTGGTACAGTTTTCGCCCATTGGAAAAACTTATCCTTATCAGTTGCCGTTCCTGTAATATATTTCTCAGAAACTCCGTTTAAGCGCATGGCACGCCATTTATAATGGTCGCCAGCAAGCCATATTTCTGCAATGGAAGAGAATTGCTTATTTTCCCAAATTTCCTTTGGATCCAAATGGCAGTGATAGTCATAGATAGGCTGTTCCTTTGCGTAATCATGGTAAAGTGTCTTAGCCATTTTATTAGTCAACAAAAAATCATCATGGATAAATGCATTCATTTTTTTGCACCCTTCCACTTAGTTTGTTTACTAAACAAACTATTTTTTATATAATCATACACATCCCTTATTTTCTTATCAATAGTTAATTTACACACTATTCAATAATTTCAAATCACATCTATGGAGGAATTCCTTTGAATACTGGTGATGCGTCATTTATCCGGCAATTAAATCGAAAAATCATATTGGAAAAAATAATGCAGCACAAAAGCATCTCCCGTGCAGAGATTGCCAAGTTAACAGGTTTGAACAAGGCGACAGTTTCTTCACAGATTGCTGACTTGGTCGAAGAAGGACTATTAGTGGAAACATATGCAGAGTTCTCATCTGGCGGAAGAAAACCGATTTTTCTATCCATGAACGAATCTGCTGCATATGCGGTTGGAATTGATATTGATGTGACGTGCATCAGCATAGCAGCCACAGATCTCAAGGGAAATATTGTTACAAAAGAAACTCACCCAATTGAAGATTCAAGCTTTCCTGCCGTGGAAGAAAAATTGAAAACGATCATTTTGGAAATAAATGCTACTTTGCCGGTTTCACGGTACGGCATTATCGGCATCGGGCTTGGAGTACACGGAATCGTGGATAATAATCAGAACATTGTTTATACCCCACAGCATCGATGGAGGAATTTAGATTTAAAAAGATCCCTGGAATCTTTTTTTCAGGTTCCTGTTTTTATTGCCAATAACTCTAATCTTTGTGCAGTTGCAGAACAAGTATTTTCCAAAGAAAGTACCGACCTTGTATGCATTACAACGTATTCCGGAATCGGGATGGGCATCATCATTCAACGGAAGCTATTCCTTGGATATGAAGGCTTTTCAGGCGAAGTTGGCCACATGATCATGGAACCTGACGGGCGTACCTGCACATGCGGAAATAAGGGATGCTGGGAACAATATGCTTCCGAAAAAGTTCTGCTACAGTCAATAAGGGAAAGAATCGGAAGAACGGACTGCTCTGTTGAGGAAATACATCGATTCATGGAAAGCAGAATAGAGGAATTGGAGGAAGTTATCAAGGACTATACCAATCACCTGGCTATCGGCGTTAACAATATCATAAATATCCTCAATCCTGAGACCGTCATTATCAACTGTGAAATATTTTCCCATCATCCGGAAATTTTGAATAAAGTCAAAGAGAATTTGACCTCCTCCATGAACCATCGCAAGGAGTTAAAATTATCATCACTTGGAAAAAATGCCTGCATGCTTGGTGCGAGTGCAACGGTGATCAAAGAATTTTTGAAGATGGATCACATTGATTGGTCACATGAATAGGGGGCCGGAGGAGAATGATTGGCTTTTTCCTTTCTATAACCTCGTAAAAAGCTCTTCATGATTCTTATGATGAGCTTTATCCTTTCTACAACCTCGCAAAAAGCTCGTCATGATCCTTATGATGAGCTTTTTCCTTTCTACAACCTCGCAAAAAGCTCGTCATAATCCTTATGATGGGCTTTTTCCTTTCTACAACCTCGCAAAATGCTCATCATGATTCTTATGATGAGCTACTCAACAAACCGATTTACTATTTTATTAATGAATTCAGTTCCCTGTAGATTGCTACTATCTCTTCCAGCTTCATCCTTACCAGTCCGCTTGAAGACGGTGCGACAAATTCAATTGTACCTGGAACTACCGGTCTCTCCTGGACTCCCCAATCAATTTGCCGATGCCCCCTATATTCTTGATAGACTCCTTTTCCGACAAAGCAGACTATTCTGGGCTTGTTTAATTCGATTTTTCTTTTCAGTTCTTTTCGTCCTGCTCTGTATTCTTCTCTCGTAATGTCTGCTGCACCGACAGTAGGTCTGGAGACGATATTGGTGAGACCAAAATTCAACTCGAGAAGTTTGAAATCCTCTGTAGGGGCATATTTTCTTGGAGTAATTCCCGATTGATGTAAAATAGTCCAGAAGCGGTTATTCGGGTTGGCATAGTGATGGCCCGTTTCCCCTGAGCGTATGCTTGGATTGAAACCAACAAATAAAATATCAAGATCTTTTTTAATATGATCGTAGATGAAATCCAACTCACATCCCTCATTTCATTTCTCTTTTCGTCAATTTTAACAAAAATAAAAAACCAAACGAAGTAGGAACGGTTACTTTCGTCTGATTTTTGCATTGTTATCTATTAAAATAAAGGTAGTGGCCTTAAAATCACTTTTATCGACTGTGGCATTTTCAATTCTTCCTGTGCTTGTTTAAAGTATTTGTACATTGCTTTACTGCCAACCGAGTTTGCAGAATGAATCGTAATTCTTTCTGCATATAGTTCATTCTCCACCATAATTTGAACGAGCATAAGACCATTCCGATGTCTATTGAGTAAGTCATGATCCAACGATAGATGCTCGATCGAATTATTCTCTAACAAGGTGAGGCATTCGTCAATGTCTTCAGCAAGGATATACCCTTCTGGACATGTGCGACTATCATCTAGAAAGACATTTATTTTCAAGATGATCCCTCCAACTATTTCGACTTACGTATAGTGTAACATACTTTGGTTACTAGTTTTTTCCTATACGGTTGAAGGTAAAACCAAAAGCCTTTATCAGCAAGGGTTGGACGCCTTTTCTAAGGAATAATGTACCAATATTATCAGGGGAAACACTATGGCTTTTTATACTCTGGAAAATCAAAAATCCACTTCATCCAAAATGATTGAAGGCGTATTTGCAGACGCACATACGTATTATATTCCTTAAGGTAGGCCTGTTTAAAGGTATAGGAAACTTCACCTTTTTCTTCTTTATCCAATAACTCTTGTTCCAGCACTTCCAGCTTCTCGATTTTTATTTGAATGGAATTAAACGTCAATGCAGCCAATCCCCCATAAAGAATGGAAGCTATCAATAATAAGGTAAGAATATATTTCATTGGGGTTCCCACCCATGTCCCCCCTTTCCGGCTTTTCTACATACTATGACGAAATGCGGGAATGTGACAGGACTGTTACAAAATGTTGTAGGTTCGAACAGGGACCAGCAGCCTTCCATTGAAAATTGGGGGAATTAAAGATATATTATAAGTAAAATGTACCGGAGGAAATGGGATGGGTGTCTTAATAGATGTACTTGTTGTAATAGTTTTTGCTGTGATCTTTTTCGGCGTATATAAGTATGTGAAAAATACGTTAAAGAAATACTAATGAAATATCTATCAAAAAGACGAATAATTTAAGTACCGGCTCTAAATACCGCTATTGATTTCCGTGCAAGACTTCGCTTTCAGCGGGTGACCCGTGAGCCTCCTCGGCTTCGCCTGCGGGGTCTCACATTGGCCACTGCTCCCGCAGGACAAGGAAGGCTTCGTAAGCCATGCATCGCACGCAGAAAATGCTCGCATTTTCAAGGAGTCTTCGTCTTGCACTCCAATCAACCGCTAGAGTAATCTAAAACCTAAATGCATATTTTAATACTTTTAAAAAACCGAACTAATTTGAACGAAAACTCAAATTAGTTCGGTTTTTACTTAGGCTAAAACACTTTTGTCCCAGCCTCTTTATTATGCTTTTTCCTAGTCTATAGTTTGTGAAGCTTTCTTTTTCAGAATCAGTAGTGGGGCGTAAAGAATGAGAAACATGACGATAACCACCAATTCCAGCGAAAGGATGTACCATGGATATGGTCCGAGCAAATCGATGATGCTGGCATTTGAAGGTTTCCTGGCCAGAAACATATAGTTTCCTCCAGTTTGCTTATTAATAAAGAATACCAGGATGGCAATAAGCTGTAGCGCGCCAAACGCTTTCCACATGGATTTTATTGTAACAGACTTCTTTTCCACCCATAGCATATAAAAAACCGACAGGATGATGGCAATATGTGCCGCAAAGAAATGCAGAAAACGAAAGTGGGGAAAATCATAAAAAAGCTCTGGCGTAAGCAATGCCTGTAGCGCACCACCAAGTCCCAGGAAATATACCACTTCAAATGTCCAGGTTTGCCTGGTAAAAAGCATCCACATGCACAGATACAAGCTGATGGAGCATAGCTGAAAAGGGAGGGTGTAGCTTGTATTCCACATATCGGTCGTAATATACCAATAGTTCAGCCATGCCTCTGACAATAGAAGGCATCCAAAAATGACCCACCTAGCATACACATTGGTGTATTTTCCATTGCGTAGAAAGTACAACAGTAAAATGAGCGACAATGCGATAACCAGCGCTAATATATGGGACGATGACAAGAGTAGTGTCCCTTCCATTAGAGCATTCGGGTCAGTATATGAATCGACCACTTCTCACCACCGCCTTTCATGTTCATTTCTTCTTCCATATCTCTACTAAACCACGCTAAATTCCTGCTATCTTTTTTCCAGACGTTTCTTTTTGCGCTCTGAAGCACTGTTGAAAAGCATTTTTTCTGCATCTGTCACAGGAATTACTCCTGGAACCGGAGTTGGCCTTCCATCTTTTCCTTTTGCCACCATCGTCAAAAAAGATGTGGTGGTTGTCGTTTTTTCACCTGTTTCATAATTTTCATTTTCCACTTTTACAAAAATCTCCATGGATGTCCTCCCTGTGGAGGCCACTATCGCCTCGAGAGTCAGAATATCCCCGACCTTCGCAGGTGAAAGAAAAGTCACTTGGTCGATGCTAGCAGTCACAACTACGTTCCTGGAATGCTTCATAGCAGTAATTGCGGCAATTTCATCTATGTAGGATAGAATCACTCCTCCAAAAATGGTACCCATATGATTCGTATCCGGCGGCAGAACCAACCTTGTCTGTATGGTCCTTGATTGATCGGATGAAACGGAATTGTTGGTATTCATAAGTTAATAATCCTCCTCATTAGTAAAAAACAAGAGATGTTTGGTGTATCTAGCTGTTGATTGGAGCAATAGGCGAAGACTCCTGCGGGAGGCAGCGGTAGGCTGGAGACCCCACAGGGCGAAGCCCGAGGAGGCGCCAGCACCGCCCCGCGGAAAGCGCAGCCTAGTGCGGAAATCAACAGCGGTGTTTAAAAGTGCCAATTAAAAAAACTCACCCTGCAAAAGGATGAGTGAAAGACGGATGCAGAAAGAAGCCTTGATAAAAAAGCCTTCATTTCGATCCCTCGTTCTATCTCTCACCTCCCGAAGAAGATAGTACTTCATCAATCAGACAGGTCTCCTGACTTAGCTTCTCCCTAATCTAGCCCTTCCCATACTCAAAAGTAATAGTGGGTTCTCTATTTCGTCAGCTTTACAGTTGCGGGTACAGTTCTGGACTTTCACCAGATTCCCTATTAAGTGCGTGCACATCTAATTGATTGGATGATTAAATTGATATTGCCACTATATTCTACCATTAAACAATATCTTCTAGTAAATGAATATTCTGTAGATTTTCGACGCGTATTTTGAAGGGAAGTGCCTCAAAGAATAGTGCGATACCCCATACATGGTTCCATTGTCACAAAATAGTAAGAAAAAGAAGGTTGAGAAAAGGCTGTATTAGTGTGTATACTTAAACTTGCAAGTTTTTCTACCCCATTAACCGGGTATGTATTCCTAAATATAAATATGCAACATAAGTGAGGAAACCTATGTTCTATAAAACACTCATTCACCCTACATCAAAAGAATGGATTGTGCTCTTCCATGGATTTGGAGGAAACTACTCCATTTTCTACAAGCAATTGAAGCCCTTCCGTTCCGAATATAATGTACTTTTACTAGATTTACCGGGACATGGAAAATCTCCATATCCAAAAGGTGTGGATCTATTTGAGTATTCTTCCGATAAAACCCTTGAAATTCTGAATATCTTAAAAATAAAATCCGCCCATTTTGTTGGCATTTCACTTGGCACCATTATTATGCAGGAAATTGCGCTGCGCTCACCCTCTTCAATCAAGTCGATGATTTTAGGAGGCGCTACGCCAAAGTTAAAAAAATGGGGGGAGTTCCTTTGCCGACTTTCCGTCTTTTATCCACTGAGAAAAATGCTCCCTCATATGGTTCCTTATAGAATTTTTGCGAGAGTACTGTTACCAAAAAGCAATCACTCAGATTCCCGGAAAGCTTTCATCAAGGAAGCTTATAAACTCTCCAAAGAAGCTTATCTGGGGTGGGTATTATCCGGACTGAACGGGTACACCACCTACGATAGATTGGCTGAGACTGAAAACAAAATCCCGAAGCTGTATATATCGGGTTCTGAAGACCACATGTTCCTGGAAAGCACAAAGAAATATGCAGCCAACGAAGAAAACGCTACAATGGAAATCATCGAAAATTGCGGTCATGTTTGCAATATTGAAGAAAGTGAAAAATTCAATGATCTTGCTGTTTCCTTTATGAAGAGTGCAAACAAGGTGCAGATTACTGCATAGATGGTGATGAAGCTGAACTTGGTGTTCAGCTTCTTTTTCATAGGCTCCATTTCTTTTCCAATTAAAAAACACAAGGAGCCATTTCCTTGTGTTTTTGCATGCTATTTCTTCTTACTTTTCACACTTGTCGAGATTTTCTTCCATTTATCCTTCTCTGCCAATTGTGCCCGTTTGTTTGTTTTTCGTTCCAGATAGGCAAGTTCCCTTTGCAGCTTCACATAGCTTTGATATCTTGCTTCCTCCAATGTTCCTTCACGGATTGCTTCCCGCACCGCGCAGCTTGGCTCGTTCTCATGCTTGCAATCTCTGAAATAGCATTGTTCAGCAAGTTCTTCCACATCCTGAAAGCTCTGACCGACCGTTGCCCCGTCAGCCTCCCATAGCTGCAGCTCCCTCATACCAGGCGTATCAAGTACAAGCCCGCCAGTGGGCAAAAGATACAGTTCCCGATAGGTAGTGGTGTGCCTTCCCTTATCATCGTCACCCCTCACCTCTTGGATGACCTGCTTTTCTTCTCCTAACAGGAAGTTCGTCAAGGTCGATTTCCCTGCTCCAGAAGAGCCCAGAAGTGCAACAGTTTTACCTGTAGTAAAATAAGGAGCCAACTCTTCTAGTCCCGTTTCATCTTTCACACTGACTGCAAATACCGGAACACCCAATGCAACAGCTTCAACATCCTTTATTCTTGCTGCCACATCCTCACACAAGTCAGCCTTGGTGAGGACGATTACTGGGGTTGCCCCGCTCTCCCAAGCCATAATCAAGTAACGTTCCAATCTTCTTGCATTAAAATCATAGTTCAGCGATTGTACCAAAAAGACGGTATCCACGTTTGCCGCAACAATTTGCTCTTCCGTCGTAAGTCCTGCTGCTTTTCTGGAAAACTTGCTGAAGCGAGGAAGCAGCGCCTGAATGGTAGCTTTCCTTTCACTCTGCCTTTCACTGAGGACAACCCAATCGCCTACTGCAGGGTAGTCCTCGCGGCTTTCCGCCTCAAATCGATATTTTCCGGATACCTCTGCCAAATACTCACCGTTATCCGTTTCGACACGATATATTCTTTTATGTTCAAGCATGACTCTTCCAACTGTGAAGCCTTGCTCTTCGTAAAGTGCAAATTCATTATTCAAATAGTCGTTCCAACCTAGTTCATTACGTTTCAATGTTTATTCCTCCAATGGAAAGTAGATTAATTTTGGGTAAAACAAAAAGACCGCTCTCACGGTCTTTTCATAAAAATTTATAAACCATGGCGCTGATTGCACAGCCCATGGGAATCTACGGTATTATCCATATCGGAAAGGAAATTAACGATTACCTTGCAAGGGCTGTGCTGTTTTATTTAATTGGTTAACGTTCATTTCAATTAATCGTTCCATAAAACATCCCTCGCTTTCAGAAAATTTATATTACAAAGATTATAATAGATTATTTTAAGCAAAAAGTAAATAGACAAAAGTGGAGAATTTATCCGACCGTTTTAATTCGCTTCTATTTGTTGCAGTTTCTTACGCTCACGATTCTGCCAGGACATGGATAGTGTGACAGTAAAGCTTAAGATGACAAGTCCAAGAATGAACGGATAAGAGATGTTCACGTCATACAAAATTCCTGCAAATGTCGGCCCGAGAACATTTCCGATGCTCATATAGGCATTGTTCATTCCCATCGCGAAGCCTTGTTCATTTCCTGCAAGTTTGGAGATCAAGGTATTGATTACAGGTCGCAGGATGGAAGTAGCCAAAAAGATTATTAATGTAATGACAAAGAAAAAGGTGTAGCTCGAAGCAAACAGGGACAAAAAGAATCCGGCAGCTGCTACGGTAATGAAGATATTCAATACCTTCCCTTCACCGAAAAGTCGAACGATCCGATCTACGACAAACAACTGTACAATCACACTTACAATTCCTGTAGCAGTAATCATCAGAGCAATTTCCTGCGGAGTTGCCCCATACTGGTTGTCTATAAATAATCCTAGAACAGATTCATATGCCATTAAACCGAAGCTCATCACAAGCGTGATGACAAGCGGAATGAAATATGGTTTTCTTACGGATTGAACCAGTTTTTTTACCATTGGATCTGTATCGGTTGGCATCGCTTGATGCATATCCTTTTCTTTACTTTCCTTCAGGACCAAAATGGAAAAGACTGTCGCAAGGAGTGAAATCAACGCTGAAACCAAAAGTGGCATTTTCAGACCGAAATCCGCCAGAAATCCGCCTATTCCCGGTCCAATGACAATCCCGAGTGACATTGCGGCCGAAATATAACTATTCCCTTTTGCACGCTGCTCCATCGTTGTAATATCCGCAACATAAGCAAATAGTGCCGGAATCAGCAGTGCCGCACCGACTCCTCCTATTACACGAGATAAATACAGCATCCAAACCGAATCAAAGCCATAAAACACAAACATGGAGAGTGTCAGACCCGCAAGTCCCAGAATGATCATTATTCTGCGACCATATTGATCGGCCCATTTTCCAGCAACAGGAGACATCACAAGCTGCGCACCAGCAAAAATTGCAATCATCAATCCTGCCGCCATCCCTCCCTCACCGATGGATTCCAGATAGGCTGGAAGGATCGGGATGATGATACCGAAGCTACCGACGGCGATAAACATATTGACCATTAAAACTAACATTTTCTTACGCTGCTCAGGTGCCAATATAACTCCCTCTTTCTATATAAATTGTTCATTTATTTCGTGTGTCGTATCAATAATCACCTTAAGTATCTTATGACTTTTCTTATTCAGTGTCAATGAAAAGTACAGCTGGTACTTGTAGGGAAAAGAAGTCCGTGCTATAATTTCTTCTTTATTCAGAAAGGATGTAATGTAAATGGTGAAAATCAGAATGTCCGGAACTACGGAAGAAATGAAGAAGCTTATTGGATCTTTTGAAGAGACTTATGATGTGAAATATGTATCTAAGGACTATGATTCCAGCAGAAATCCTAAATATAAGAATTCCAAGGAAGTCAGAATCTATTTGGAGCTGGGGTTGAAGGGAAAAGATTGAAACACCAAATGCAGTAATTTTAAGAGAGAAAAAAGCATCAGGCCATCTCTTTTCAAAAGAAGACCCAATGCTATTTAGAGGAATTTATTTAGTTTTCTGTTTCTACTTCGCTTTTTTCAATTTCACTTTTGCCAACTGTCTTTCCACCGAGATACCCTACGACGTGGTAGACAGCATTTCCCGGATCATCCACGGCTTCGATGTCCAAAAATTGCAATCCATCTATAACCGTTGCCACACTCCTTCCACCTTTGAACACTTCATACATATCGGCTCCTATATCATTCCATTCAACAAGCAGACCTGCTTCAATAGATGAGAGTTTCATGGAAATGGAACTGTGCATTTCCTTTTCTCCCATAGGCTTTACAGGTTCTATTGGTACAGGAATAATGATCGGTTTCGATAGCTTTTCAGGGACTCTGGGAATGCCAGGTTTGTCGAGCGGCTTTCCGATTATAATGATTTCAAGCTTATCACTCCAATCACCCACTCCTGAATAATTTTCGGTTTGAGCGAGAATTTTGTTGCTTCCATTTTTTAAAAACAGTTCAGCCTGAAAGCTACCATCTGCTCCGACCTCGACAGAAGTCAATTTGATACGTTCCTTTCCTTTTTCCAAATAGATGTGAACCGTTGCAAATGGTTCTCCATGCCCAGATACCTTGACAGGTTTGTCCCCTGTTCGTACAATCTCTTCCTCCCAAACTGGCGCCCCAGGAACAGGTTGCTCCATATTCATGGCAAATTCCAGTGCTTGAATAAATATTTTTCTTCCATCTTCGGTCCAGCCGCTATTAGGTCCAATAACGTTTGTAACTGCGAAAGAAGACATTAAAAGTTGCATATGTTTTTTCCCTTTATACTGGTAGGCAATCGCTGTACCTTTACTTTGATCGTCTACAACCATACTTCCAACTATAATTCCAGGATAGTCTTTGAAGGTGGAGTAAGGACTCTTTTCAGCATGAATCGCCACATACCCTTTTTCATCAGCTGTGATATCTTTGTAGATAGGGTGTTCCGGTTGAATTTGAAGCTTCACGGCTCCCTCATTGTAGCCCTGCTGATCTAGTTGTGGATAGCCTTCCAATTCCCCAAGCAAAGGGATGGATCCTTCCCCGATTCCCCAGGTACCAACAAACACCAGACTAACCTCATACTCTTGTGCAGCCTCCATCAGGGCCTGAAGCTCTTCCTTTGTTCCATTTTTGCTGTTCACTACTACCAGTTCATAATTGGATATGTCATCCACCATTCCCCAATCACGGGCTTCTGCATATAGTTCTTCTTCATTCAGGAAGTTTGTAATTTGGCTATTCCAGTCTTCAAGAACAGCAACTCTTATCGGGTTAAGTGCTACTGAAATTTCCAAATCTTCATTGGTGAGGCTCAAGGTTTCCAAGTGAGTAAGATAGCCTTCTTTCTCCACTGTAATCTCATAGTCTCCTGCCAGCAAATCTCCAAATCTGATAGCACCAAGTTCATCAGTCACACCCTCATCCTTCAAGCCTGAGTCATCCAATGCGGTCAATTTGACCGTTGCACCTTCCAATGGAACACCGGTCACCACATCGGTTGTACTAAGGGAGATGGAAACACCATCCACTTTCAACAGTTCGAAATCAGCCACAACCGCTTCTCCCAGCTGTGTAATCTCCACTGTCTTGGTCTGCTCCTCATAACCGCGGGCAATAACTTCCAATTCATAAGTTCCCGTTCCGACACCAAGACGATAATGACCTAAGGTATTTGTTCTTGTCTCCATTCCAAGCGCCTCGATTTTCACCACCGCATTTGGAATTCCTTCTCCTTCTGCATTGGTGACTTTTCCGTTCACTTCCCCGAGGCTGGCAGAAATAGCCCAGTCAATCGCATTAAAGTAAAGCTGTTTTGCTTCATTGGTCCAGCGGCTTTCCGGATGACCATAGCTGCCAGCTTGCAGGCCTGATAAAAGAACGTGCACTGAGTTTGCACTACTGAATTTGTAGCCGATACCTTTTCCTAGTACACCTTTGTCCGAATGGGTGATTTCCCCAATAGTGGTCCCACTGTAGGCATCATATGCAAAATACTGCTGGCTGCTTGTTCCATTTGACAGGATTGTGATATATTCTGACATAAATCCAGCAAAGATAGGGTGATCATGCAGCACTTTCACCTGAATTTGACCAACTTCATACCCCCACCTTACTGAACTTGGATCCCCAGTGATATCGGAAAGATCTCTAATTGTTCCTCCACTGTACTGGGAAGCAAATATGATACTTACCTGCTGCTGGTCCGCCTTTGCAATGAATGCTTGGAATTGCGCCGAAGTCATGCTAGAATGCTTGTCGTTGAAAATGACTAATGCATAGTCACTCAAGTTATCGATTAACTGCTGCATATTGTTATTCAAAATCAACTCCGAATCATAGCCACGCTGATCCAATAATCCCTTTATCCTGTTTCCATTAAGGGACGTTGCAACGACAGCAATTTTTTCAGACGTTTGAAGCAGGAAGGAGGTATTCACTTCCCCACCGTTTTCTACCATCAATCCATCCTGGACATTTGCTGCATAACCCGGGGCAGTGGCTCGTACCGAATACGTTCCCACTGGGACAACAGCCTGGAATTGACCATTATGATCGGTGGTCCCAGTAACAGGTGTCCCAATGATGGTGACAGCTCCCCCTTCAATCGGCTCATTTGTAATGGCATCCCTTAGAGTGGCTGTGATTACCCCTCCCTGATCGGTTGAAAGCACGAAGGTCTCCTGCAAGGTTTCCCCGTTTTGGATATCCACGGAAAACTCCTTTGTCAGATGACCGAACGATTCAATGGATACAGTGTAGCTTCCTTCCGCCAGGGACAGATAAAATTCCCCTTGCTGGTTGGTCTCTACCATTCTTCCTGTTTCCTGAACTGTCACCTTTGCCTGCAGAGGCATATCCTGCTCGTTTTTAACTGTCCCGTATAGTTCTCCAGTAATTGATTCCTGGTTATAAATCGCCCAATCGATGGAATTAATTAAAATCCTCTCTCTAACTGGATCAAAATAATCTGGAGCTCCAGGATGATAGGATGCGCTGAATGTAAAGTTGGCTAACAGGATTTCCACAGAGTTTACCGTTCTGCCCTTATAGGCGATCATACTGCCGAGTCGATCACCTGAAGCATTCTGAAGGTCTACAAGTGATACCCCATCATAACCGTCAAAAGCATAATGATAATTGTAGTTGTTCTTCACAGGGAATGCTTCATTCAATGGCACCCCTTCAACTATAGGATGCTCATTCTTCACTAATGCTTGTGCACCGCTACTTGATCCCTTGAACTCGACAGAAGGATTCTCCTCATATTCATAGAGGTATCTGATAGACCCTCGGCCGCCGTTCTGGCCTGTCCATATCACAGAAGTTTCCGTTAGGTTCAATGCCTGCTGGAAAGCTTTGAACTCCTGTGCAGTTGGAATCTTGCTATTGTCATAATCTGAATTTGCTATGACAAGATCTACTTGCTCCAGCACATCCAAATCCGTATAATGCATATTCAAAACTTTGTAGCCTTTACCTTCCAAGTAGTCCTTCATGGTGACTGAACCGGAAGATGTGGAATCCACAATCACCCCGATTGTGGGGGAAGGTCTCAAGGTGACATTAAGTTCCAGCTCTTCCCCTGCACCAATCTCCACCTGTACTTTCTTATGAATATAGCCTTCCTTTTTAAACATAATGTCATAGGTTCCCGGCATCAGTCTCTCAAGCGTATACCTTCCTTGTACGGCGGACACCGTTTCCCTTGGTACACCATTCACTTCGACAGTAACATCTGTCACAGAAGAACCGTCATTTTCATTTTGAACCTGACCTGTTATGAAGCTGACTCTATCATCTACCTTCATCGCTGTTGCTAGTGGCTCCAGATTTGCATTGACGGAGACTGGAATGGTCAATGCATCATAGCCGTAGCTTTCGACTTTTATCTGATAATCCCCATCCTTGATGGCAATGGAATATTGTCCTGTTACGGGATCTGTCGTTGTATGGAAATCAGTTCCCTCCACTTTTACCGAAGCTTGGAGCGGGTTTCCTTCTTCGTCCGTTATTACTCCTGTTATCTCACTGAATTCCGAATAAGCAGCCCAAAGCACGGCATCTACTAGCAGCTGTTTTCCTTCAACCGTGTAATGGTCCTTATGATGATAGGTTCCAAAACCATGGGCACTCATCAATAATTCCATGCTTCCAGAGGTTCTCGGTTTGTAGGCTATTCCACCACCATGGGATGCCGGATTCCCTTCATGGGCAACAGAAGCGATTGTATATCCGCTGTAGTTGTCAAATGCAGCAATCCTACTGCCTGAAGGAATGAGAAGCTCGATAAAATCACCTGCCGCTCTGCTAGTGAACAAAGAATGCTCCTCTTCTACCACATATCCTGCTGATTTGGTAGTATTGCTGATGGTAGACCGTACTTCCGGATCCTCCCTATGTCTCACTAGATGATTAATCCCGGATCCTACAAAATACGAATCCCCGAATATGATACTTGTCTGTGCTTCATCCGCTTTTTTCATCAAAGTTTCAAAAGCGGCTTTTGTCAAAGAACTGGTGCTTACTTCATTGACAAACACAACATCATAATTACCGATCTCATCTGAAGCATTCGCGATGAGAAGCTCCGTTACAGGAATTCCCGCATCCATCATCGTGGATTTGAAATTTTTATCTGTTTGCCAATAGTCACCTATTACCGCTACCTGAGGTGTGGGGAACATCTCAAGCTGCAATTCCTCCTGGGCTCTCCCCACCTCTATGGATTGCTTCACCTGGATGTACCCTTCTTTTTCTATCAGAAGAATATAAGTCCCATATTCAAGTCCGGTAAACTCGAATCTGCCATTCGCTGGGGTTACTTCTTCCACAACCACAGTATTATCTTTTATCAATTTCACCAACGCATCTGACTGAGGCTGCTTTGTCATTCCATCCGATACAAATCCCGATATCTTATCTCCGTTTGTCGAAGTAAGAACAATAGTAACCTGCTCGGGACGGCCATGCTCGATATTCACCTGCTGGGTTTGGGTGGCATAGCCCTCCGCCCTGATTTCCAGTGTATATACCCCTTCATCATGGAAGAGCTCAAAGGAAGCAGTTTCTCCTTCTGTCATTGTGGAGACGTTGGTTTCCACAATTCCGATTTCCGCTTGAACCGGAGTACCTTCCGCATTCATAACAGTACCCGTTACCGCACCAAACTCTGTGTCAGTTAGAAAACGTAATCCATTGAACAGGAGCGACTGCATGTCAGGCAGCCAGCCCTGCAATGGTGATATCCAAGGGGATGCACCATGATTGGAAAGAAGCAGATGAGCACTGTTTTCGGAAACTGCTTTGTATGCCACTCCACTACCCTTCATCCCCTGTGTTGTACTTCCTATTGTTCCTATATGCCTTCCGGAGTATTGATTGAACCATGCAAATTCGCCAGTCCTTGTGAAGAGGGTAACCCGTTCCCCTTGCTCAAGGTCTTTGAAAATTGGATGTGCCACATCTACTTGCATCCGGACCTGACCCATTCCATAAAAATGGGCTAGTTCCTTCGGGTCTTCGGTAAACTCCACAAGCTGCCCGACTGACCCATAGTTGGCACCCCAGGAGTCCGCAAACACTAGATTCACATCATGCTCCCTTGCCTTTTCAATCAATTCAATGAACAACTTGGCATCAGGTTTCCATCCTTCCGATCCGTATGCGCCATTCAGATAGACAACTTCATACCTGAAAATGTCCTCTACAATATCCCAGTTTCTTTCTTCTGCCAAAAATCCATTGCGATTCAGAATCGTGGTTACTTCTCCCTCCCAGTCATCCAATACTGCAATATCGAACGGCTGCATCTGTATTTCCAGAACTGTTGACTCTCCCGCTTTGATTACTACTTCCTGCTGAACCTTTTTATAGCCATTCAAGGAAAGTTCCAAAAGGAAGGTTCCTTCATATACCTCTTCGAAAATTAGCGTTCCGGCAGAGCTTGTTGCCTCTTCGAGTGGTGTCGATTGGACTGTCACTTTTACTGCCTCCAATGGCTGAGCAGTTCTCTTATCCTTTACAATAAGGGATAGGGAGCCGGTTTCGGCATCTTCGAGTACGAAGTCCCTCTTTTCCGTGAATCCTGAAACAAACCTTATTTCCTGTTCAATCTGCTTTTTCCCATAGGAAGCAACCTTCAGCGTATAGTCCCCAGGCTTATGCTTAAAGCTGTAAGTTCCATTTTCGAAAGCATCTGTTTCCGATTTGGTCTCCTTTACAGAAACCGTTGCTTCAACCACTTCTCCTTCCATCCCGGATATGGTCCCTTCAAGAATTCCAGGTGCCTGAAAGCTGATGATGCCATTGCGATGAGGTACCAAGACATTTCCTGCAAGAACCGCCACACCAGAAGTGCTATAATCAGGCAGCGTAAAATCTTTAAGCACAGATCCGGAATAGGCATCAATGGCATGTATATAGCCGCTTGTTCCCGCGAAAAAAAGTATTCCATTTGCAGTTACGGATCCATTATTCATTGTCGTTCCAACAGAACGGTTGCTCCAAATCACATCACCCGTATCCTTGTGAAACGCACGAAGTATAGGCTGGTTGGAAGAACCTGCAATGACCATGTCTTCGAAGACAATCGGTGATCCTGCCTGAGAGTCGCCAATACCTGTTTTTTGCCATACTATCTCTCCCGTGGAAGCATTAATGGCATGCAGGGTACCGGACCCTGTTCCAAAATTCGAACTCTGAACATAAACCTTTCCCTGGTGAAATACAGGTTTTGAAGCAAACCCTTCATCCGAGAGTGTGGTACTCCAGACAATGGACCCGTCTACCATGTCCAATGCACGCAGTGTCATATTTTCATAGGATCCGTAAAAGAGATACCCTTCACCCATGGCACCGCCAAAGAAGGATGCCCCACCTAATTCAGTAGACCATATGATATTTCCATTGTCTGCATCCAGTGCATACACACTGGGATTTTCGGTTAATCCCGACCCCACATAAACCCTTCCATCATGGTAGATGGGAGATTCATAGACAGACGGCTGACCGATCCTCTTGCTCCACTTCATATTTCCGCTTGCAAGATCTAGAGCATAAATATTCCCGTCCTGTCCCCCTGAAACAAATAACGTATTCTCTACTATGGTCGGAGAGGAACGGTTGGTGCTCCCAAGGCGGATGCTCCATGCCTCTTCCCCTGTTTCTGTATCAAGAGCAGTTACCCATCCACGCTCCGTGGTAAATATCACAAACCTATCATTTGCTGCCGGGCTCGAAAAGAGGATTTGCCCTTTCGTTCCAGTTGCATATTCCCAGCTTGAACCGAGAACATTCACATCGATTCCATAAGGGGAAACGGCATTTCTCTGGTAGTTATTGTTTACAGTTGTCCAGTTTGGTGCCTGCTCTGATGCGATTGCCACCACTTCTATTATTAATTGTTGGACTCCTTTCACCTCCATCTGCATGGAAGTCCCTTCGATTCCTTCCCCTGTTACCATTAGTTCGTATATTCCTTCAGGGACTTGTTCAACTACAAATTCCCCTTGTGAATCGGTTCTCACTGTCTGCAAAGGAGTTCCTTTCAGTCTTACATAGGCAAAAGGAACTGGAACCCCTGAATTCTTTTCCATTACCTTCCCGCTAATTTCAAATGCGACTGCCGGTTCAAGCATCCATTCCACACGGGTCTCTTCCCCTTTTTTGATTGTCACTTCCGTTTTAAGTGTCTGATAACCGAATGCTTCCACTTTCACCTGGTGTGTGCCTTCCCGGATGGCTATATCAAACATTCCATCCGTCACTTCCACCTTTACCTCCTGTGAAGGAATATGTATGGTGACAGGGACGCCTTCCACACCGTCGACAGTTCCAGTCAATTTCCCTGCGAAGGCTGTTTCTGTAACCGCCTGATAGATGTTCACGATTCCATTTCCGTATTGATCATTTGGCAGGTTGCCCATATACGGTTCTACTCTTGCAGTGCGCTGCAACAAATCCTTAATATTGTCAACGGACAAGTTTGGATTTGCCTGAAGTAAAAGGGCGATGGAACCTGCAACATGCGGAGTGGCCATCGACGTACCGCTAAGTGTTCTATATTTCCCTTCTCCTTTGACTCCCGGCCACGCTGAATAGATCTGATGACCTGGAGCAGAAACATCCGGTTTGACAAATCGAACAGAATTTCCCGCTTCATCCGTCCAGTAAACAGGTCCACGACTGGAAAAGGAGGCAACCTGATCGTTGATGTCTGTCGCACCAATGGTGAAACTCTCCGGAAAACTGCCCGGTGATCCGATTGTCTGGGATCCTGGACCATCATTGCCGCCTGCAAACAACGGGAAAATCCCTGCGGCGATCCAGGCCCTCACATCTTCATAGAATTCCGTATTATAAGTGGCTGCACTTCCCCAGGAGTTGTTGACAATATGAGGAGCCTTGGATGGATCCCCTCCTGGTGCCATAAACCATTCGAAAGCCCGATGTATACCCGAAGTAGTCGCTGCACCACCGTCTGTGAAGATTTTGGCCGCAATCCATTCCGCTTCCGGTGCAACTCCGATCGGTGCACCATTCCCGCCACCAACTGCAGTTCCAGCAACATGTGTACCATGTCCAAATCCATCAGAAGGGACAGCATAGTTCTGACCGGACACATCTATCCAGGAATATTGATGTTCTCCATCTCTCCCCCGATAGTTATGAGCCAATGCTTCGTGCTTGTAGTCAACACCTGAATCCATGATTCCTATCACAATCCCTTTACCTCTTAGCCCATAATCTCCCCACACCTTCGTGGCGAAGATTTTTTCCAAGCCCCATTCCGGCAAATTTGGTTTGCTATCCTCCACCTTGCTTTCCTCTATCTCGATGATTTTATCTAATGTTATCTTTTCAATGTCATCGCGCATTTTCAGTTCTTCCAACGCTGCTTTGTCCACAGTCATGGAAAGGCCATTAATCACCCATAAGGAGGACTTGTTTTTCACATGCCCCCTCTCCTCAAGTGCTACAAGGGCTTTTTCAATTCCTTTCTGGGATGCTTCAGCGTGTGTTTCGAGTTGCTCCTTCACTTCCCGAACTCGCTCCACCCTTTGCTTTTTCTCCTTTGCAGCTTCAAACAAGCCCTCTACATCCGGCTTATCCTTTAAACGGACGATAATATTCACCATTCCATTTTCTTCAAGCTGATCAAGCACTGCATCCTCCAGCTTTTCATCTGTATTATGCTCCTCTTTCTCTTCTGTACCAAGAGGAGGAGCTTCCCAGCCGAGACCATTCAAAATGCTTGTAAGCTCCACCTCGCCAGGAGTCCCTTCCAATAGCTCGTTTTCCCTGTATTCCTTTTCCCGCTCTTTCTCCAGAGCGACATCTTGAAGCTGCAACGCCTGGCCAGTTGTCTCAGCATCTGTTACTTCAGTTGCACGTCCAAGCTGTGGTAAAAAAATGCTGACAACTAAAAGGCATATGAAGAGTAGTGCTACCAATCTCCTCTTGCTTTTCTTTTTCCCCCTGTACATCCAGCCACCCCCAAAAAATTGATTCGCTTTACTAAATACAGGAAAAAACGACGAATCCCTGTTTATTATTATAATTTTTTGATTTTTTTGACAAATATGAATCTATTTCCCTATTACGTTTGTCGAAATCCTAAGTAATTAGAATGACCACTTTTTGTCGATAATTCAATTACTCTATTACAAAATTTTATAAAACCACTATCTTATTCCATTATCTACCTATATAATATTCTTTTGTTAGTGCTTTCACGGCCGCAATCAAGGGGGAAATACAAGAATGATAGAAGTAAAAAACATAAGCAAATATTACAGATTATTTGAACGGGAACCAGGTCTCAGGGGAGCCATCCGTGCATTATTCAAGAGAAGATATATCAAAAAGACAGCTGTAGATAATATCAGCTTCCATATTCCAAAAGGGGAAATCGTCGGATACATTGGTTCCAATGGGGCGGGAAAATCCACCACAATCAAAATGATCAGTGGAATCCTGACTCCTGATGCCGGCGAAGTGGTCGTGGGGGGAATCATCCCATATAAAAATAGGACCAAAAATGCGAAAAACATCGGTGCCGTGTTCGGTCAAAGAACGCAATTATTCTGGGATATCCCTGTACAGGAATCCTTGCAGCTGCTAAAGCACATCTATGAAATACCGGAAGAAGCATATCAAAGGAATATTGAAAAATTCAAAGAGGTTCTGGATCTTGAGCCTCTTCTTCCCATCCCGGTTCGCCAGTTGTCACTCGGTCAGAAGATGCGCTGTGAACTGGCAGCTGCTTTCTTGCATAATCCATCAGTCGTCTATCTCGATGAACCGACTATCGGCTTGGATGCATCAGTCAAGATAAAAATTCGTGAGTTCATCAAGCAGATGAACCGCGAGCATGAAACGACCATCATTTTGACCACTCATGATATGCAGGATATAGAAGAGCTCTGCAACCGCATTATCATCATAGATAAGGGTACCATCATCTATGACGGCAGTTTAATAGAATTGAAGAAGACAACAAAGTATAACCGTACCGTAAAATTGGAACTTGAAGAATCTACGGAAGACTTTGTTATACCAATAGCCCTGCAGGATTATGTACTCAAAGAAATGGCGGATTCACAGCTTCTGCTTCATTTCAACAATCAGGACATCAACGGCAGCCAAATCATTGCAGAAGTGATGAAGCATCATGTCATCAACGACTTTACCGTAACGGAACCTGGAATCGAAAAGGTAGTCCAAGAAATTTATGAGCGGGGGTTGGACCATGAGCAAGTACTGGGAGCTGTTAAAATCTCAAATTAAAATCGAAACCGCATATATAGCCTGGTACTGGGCAGATGTGGTCTCCACCCTGCTGCGTTTGTCGATCATGTATTTCTTTTGGCTTGCTGTATATCAGAATCGAACAGAAATTTCAGCCATATCCTTTGATAGCATGATTACCTATGTAGTCATCGCAATGATGCTGGAGAGCTATGTTTCCGGTGCAGGGGACCAGCTTGCGCGCAACATCAAGAATGGGGATATTGCACTGGAACTATTGAAGCCCTATGACTATCTGACCAAACTGATTTTCATGGATTTCGGATCCAAAGCAAATAGTTTTGTCCGCACCACGATCCCTATGTTCATCGTGGCTATGGTGTTTATCGGAATCCAAGCCCCTTTATCCTGGCAAAGCTTCCTGTTATTCCTTCCAAGTATGATTATAGGGGTTCTGATTGGAACACAACTGGACCTGATCATCGGCGTACTGGCATTCTGGACGGTAAATGTGTGGGGTTTACGAGTATTACGGGAAGCAGTCATCAAGTTCTTTTCCGGGGCCCTCATCCCTTTGACACTCTTTCCTGACTGGTTTCAGCAGGTTTCAAGCTTCCTTCCTTTTCAGGCCATGATTTTTGTACCTGTCGCCATTTATACAGGTCAGATACCATTTGGAACCGAGGCATTGATGGCCGTCGCCACTCAATTTTTCTGGCTTGTTGCCCTATTTTTCCTTGTTCGGATTGTGTGGTCACAGGCTGTGAAAAAAGTTACGGTGTTTGGAGGATAAAGGGATATGTGGAAAAAAACAAAAAGATATAGCTTTTTATATAGTAGATATTTTGCCAATCATCTGAAGGTGATGATGGAGTATAAGACAGATTTTTTCATCGGGCTATTTTCAGTGATGGTGCAGCAGTTCACTGCCCTGTTCTTCCTGAAGATTGTGTTTGACCATATTGATGTGCTGAAAGGCTGGACCTTTTATGAAATTCTTTTCATTTATGCCATCGCCTTTTTAGGGCGTTCCATTCATCACATATTCTTTGATAATCTCTGGACGCTTGGATGGCAATATGTACAGACAGGGAATTTCGACCGGCTCCTTCTTCGCCCCGTGAATCCATTTTTCCAGGTGGTAGCTGAGCGGGTACAGCAGGATGGCTTCGGTCAACTGATAATCGGGGGAATTGTACTTTCCATTGCAAGTGCACATCTCGATATTCAGTGGTCGATAGGCACGATTCTTATGCTCCTTGTATTTATCCTTTCGAGCGGAATCATTTTTGTCGCCATCAACCTGTTTTTTATCACTTTCTCTTTTTGGATGGTAGACAGTCTTCCAATCGTCGTATCCGTGTTCCAATTAAGTGAATTTGCAAGATATCCTTTAACGATCTATCCCCGCGCCATTACACTGATCATAACCTGGGTGGTACCGTACGGATTTACAGCATTCTATCCTGCCACCTACTTTTTCGAGGGAAACGAGCATATATGGCTGCCGGTATTGACGCCTGTCATTGCTGCGGCATCCTTTATGATCGCTTATTGGTTTTGGAACAGGGGGATTCGAGCTTTTACGAGTACAGGGAGTTAATGAGTATGTTTTAAACCGAATGATGCACTGGCATCGTCCGGTTTTTCTGTTAGCATACTTCGCATACCGAAAAAAACCCTCTTTTCATTTTCCATTTATGTTACAATTGCTTTATCGAATTAAAGGAGTGTTTAGGAATGCGAAATATTCCTTATATCCAATTAGCGGAAACATATATAGTAGGAGCGATTGGTGGATATTTATTTTTCCTGGGAGGTCTCCCCTTACCGTGGGTCCTGGGAGCGTTGACCTTCGTCATGCTTTACCAAGGGCTTAGCAAGCGGAAGATGCATTGTCCTGATCCTCTCAAACAAAGCGGATTTTTGATACTGGGGATGTTCTTCGGGCTTTACTTTACAGCAGATACGTTAAATACCGTCGGACCATATGTGTTGCCTTATGTCGTTTCCACCATTATTCTAGTGGGAATCAGCATCCTGAATAGTGTCCTTGTCACTCGCTGGATACCTGTTGATAGGATAACAAGCGTATTTGGATCCATACCGGGAGGGCTTTCAGAAATGGTCATTGCCAGTGAATCCCTGAATGCACGTTCTTCTCTCGTCGTAATTTTTCAAACTGTCCGTTTGCTCACTGTCCTGTTTCTTGTTCCCTTTGTAGTGGTTCATACCTTTACAAATTCGGGGACTGGATTGGATACTGTCCTTCCTGGCGCAAACTATGTTTTCGGTGGATGGGATTATGCCTGGTTTGCCATCCCTGTAACAGGAGGAATTCTTTTTCGGAAAAGGATCCCTGCAGGAATTGTCATAGTCCCAATGGCTCTGACAGCAATCATGAACATCCTATTTATCGACATGGCAACTCTGCCACCCCTGCTGCTGATTGTGGCGCAAATCACTGTTGGCATCGGGATGGGCAAAGGAATTGCCTTTGCCGATCTGAAGCTTGGGGGAAAATACTGCTTTGTCTACTTTGGCCTTACACTCACCCTCATTCTTGTTTCATTCGGCTTAGGTGCAGGCTTGGCCGCTTTCACCTCCTTGAATCTGCCGACCGCCATTTTAAGTGTAGCCCCGGGTGGTCTGATCGAAATGGTATTGACCGCGTCCACTGTAGGAGGAGACCCTGCAGTCGTCAGTGCCCTGCAGCTTGTTCGCCTCTTGTTTATCATCATAGTGGTGCCACCTGCGTTAAAATGGTATTTTGGCAGAAAGCTGGAATCCACTAGAGCAGCTTAAAAGCTGAAGTAGCCCACACTTTGGTGTGGGCTATTTAATTTACCGGTCATTTAAAGGAGAAACTCCAATATACATAGAATTAGTTACTATCAAAATATTCCTGGAGGCATACATATGAAAATTTTAGTGATTGGCGGCACTCGATTTTTAGGTAGATTCATAGTCGAAGAAGCATTAAAGCAGGGTCATGAAATAACACTATTCAATCGCGGCAATCATCAAGAACTATTCCCTCAGGTAGAAACGATTATCGGGGACCGCAACAAGGATTTAGCATTGCTTGAAGCAGGCAAATGGGATGTTGCCATCGATACCTGCGGGTTTACTCCGCTGCAATTAACGGAAGCCACAAAAGTATTGGCTGACAAAGTGGACCACTACACCTTCATATCCAGTATTTCCGTGTACAAGGACTGGATCCCCCATGGCCTGGATGAAGGCTATCCTGTCCTTACATTGTCAGATGCTGAAGTAGAAAAAATCGGTTATGGTACAACCGAGCAGATCAATATGCATTACGGCGCTTTGAAAGCAATGAGTGAAGAGGCTGCAGAGAATAACATGCCCGGTAAAGTGCTGCATGTACGTTCCGGTCTGCTTGTAGGTCCCCTTGATTACTCAGATAGATTTCCATATTGGGTAAAAAGGATTGCAGAAGGCGGAGAAGTCCTGGCTCCAGGAAGAAAAGATCGCAATGTGCAGATGATTGATGCCAGGGATATGGCTCTCTGGATATTAAAGATGGCGGACGAGCGGGTTTCTGGTGTGTTCAATGTCACTGGGCCAACGACTCCCATGACCATGGAGGAATTCCTTCTGTCCTGCAAAGCGGTATCAAACTCAGATGCAGAGCTGGTATGGGCGGATGAAGGCTTTTTACTCGAAAACAAAGTGGCTCCTTGGACGGAAATGCCCTTATGGATACCAGAAGAACATCCTCTGACAGAAGGCGGCGAGCCATGGCGTGGTGCCAGTACGATAAGCATTGAAAAAGCCCTTCAGCATCGGCTGACTGTTCGTCCTGTAGAAGATACAATCAAGGATATACTTGATTGGGAACAGACTAGAAGCGACGAAGAACGAAAAGCCGGAATTCATAGAGACAAGGAAAAAGAAGTGCTGGATGCTTGGAAGAGCAGCCAGTTATCATAGACTTAGGATGTATAAGGAGTCGATTTCCGGCTCCTTATTACATTTCACAGATGGAGGTTCAATCATATGGACTTAAAAAAGTATTTAAATAAAATCGGACATGTTTTTATTGAGGAACTTCAAGACAACTTAATCGGGATCTATATCCACGGTTCTATTGCAATGGGCTGCTTCAACCGGAATAGAAGCGATGTCGATCTTTTGGTGGTGGTGAAAGACGGCGTGGCAGATGAGACAAAAAGAAGCATGATCAGCCGCCTCCTCCCGATTACCCAGGGTCACCAAAACCCATTGGAGATGAGCATTATCCAGGAAAAATACTTAAATGACTTCACCTATCCTACCCCCTTTGAGCTGCATTTCTTCCATCCCAACTATTTGATTGATGACCAATTTATTTGTGGTGGTGAAGGGTTCCTGGACCCGGATCTCGCAGCACATATAGTAGTTACCTATAATAGAGGTGCAACCTTATATGGGAAAGATGTTAAAAAGACCTTCCATCCGATTGATAGCAGCTTTTATGTTGATTCTATCGTAAAGGATGTGGAGGATGCCAAAACAGGGATTGTAGAAAACCCGGTGTATTACGTATTAAACTTATGCAGGGTGCTTTACTTCCTGAAGGAAGGTGTCGTCTCTTCTAAAAAAGAAGCTGGTGAATGGGGAATAAAATCATCATTAAACAGTAAACTTATTTCTGAGTGCCTTGCCAGTTATGTAGGAGTAACCGATGAACCTGACTTTAATAATAATGAACTCTCTAGTTTTGCCGATTATATACTCGAGGAAATCCATGCATTAAAAACAAAGCAGCACAGCCACCAAACCTGATGGCTGTGCTTTTCTTATTAATCGTAAGGCTAGGTTTATGTATCTAGCTGTTGATTGGAGCAATAGGCGAAGACTCCTGCGGGAGAAAGCGGTAGGCTGGAGACCCCGCAGGGCGAAGCCTGAGGAGGCTCCAGCAGCGCCCCGCGGAAAGCGCAGCCTAGTGCGGAAATCAACAGCGGTGTTTAATAGGGTCGCCCCTTTTTTTCTATGTAAAACTGAATTCAAATAAACAAAAACAGGCTCATCCTTTTTCAATAAACAAGCGACAAAATTCCTTCAGCTGCGTCAAAGTAAGTGTGAAGCAAAAAAATTGACATACTGGAGTGTACAACATGAAAAAACATCAAAAAATAGCGTTGGCTTTAGCTTTATCACTTGGATTATCAGGTGCAATGGGATTTTCCTCCCATGAAACGGCATCAGCAGCCTCTTATTACAAGGAGGAAATTGTCATTAAAAAAGGCGATACGCTATACAGCCTGTCGAAAAGATATGGCGTTTCCATCGAAGAACTGAAAGAGATGAATGATCTTAACTCTTCAAAGATCATCGCAGGGAAAATGCTTATTATACAGGAGGCGTCCGTAGTAAAGGTCAAAAAAGGTGATACGCTCTACTCCCTGTCCAAGGAGCATGACACCACCGTATCCAAATTGAAAGCCTGGAACAATCTTTCATCCAACATGATCTACACCGGACAGAAACTGTTAGTGAAAGCTCCTATAATCATCACCGTAAAAAAGGGCGATACACTGTATTCCTTGGCCAACAAATACGATACATCCGTAACTGATCTTAAGCAGTGGAATGGATTAACATCGTCCACTATTAAACTCGGCGAAAAATTATATGTGACACCTGCTCCCGAAAGCTATACGATCACAATTAAAAAAGGGGACACATTATACTCCATTGCCAAGAAATATGGCACTACCGTAAAAAGTCTGAAAGAGTTAAACGAGCTGACTTCCAATACTATTTATGTCGGAGATAAGCTTAAGTTGAATTGATACCTATATGGAAAACAAAAAAAGACTTGGATGAATTTTCACCCAAGTCTTTTCGCTTATCCGATTTCCCTTTTTCTTTTCATCAGTTCCAATAGCTTTCCATCCATTTCTGCATACGCTTCAGTGCCTGGAACTACCATACTTATTTTTCCTAATAGTTCAGTGATCTTCGTATCCAAGAGAGCAAGCATTTCTTGTTTTTCTTTTTTATCCGGCTCCACCTTTTGTTTTAGCTTTTCATCATATTCCTTTAATCCCATTTCCACTCTTTTGATTTTCTGATTTTCAATCAGGAGTAGCTTATCGCATAGCTTTTCGATAAAATACCGGTCATGTGAAACAACAATCAAAGTTCCCTGGAAGCTTGCCAAGGTTTCCTCTAGCTGTTCCCTGCTTGGAAGATCCAAGTGGTTAGTCGGTTCGTCAAGAATCAATACATCATATTCCTGCATAATCATATATACCAGCTTGACACGAGTTCGTTCACCCAGACTAAGGGAGGAAATCGGTTTTAGAAGCTTCTCTTCTTTCATTCCCATGTTAGCAAAAATGGATCTAGCTTTTGAAACCCTCTCCCAGCCGCTCAGATCCAGATATTCCATCGCTGTTTTGCCCGACGGCATATCACTAACATCCTGACTCAAATACGCTATTTTCAGGGTTTCGCTTTTCCATAGAGATCCTTTTGAAATGGGCTCACTTCCCAACAACATGTTGATAAAAGTCGTTTTTCCTGCACCATTTGATCCAAGTAACCCCATCTTCTCCCCATGCTTTACATAAAAATGACTTTGCTTAAACAGAATGCGATCACCAAACTCCTTTGTTAACCCTTTTGCCTCAAGAATTCTCTTACCACGCTTACCACTTGCTTCAAAGTCAAATAGCACCTGCGCTTCCTCTTTTGGTTTTTCCACTTTATTTTTGGAAAGCTCAAGCTCCAGCCTTTTTGTCTTCGACTTGATCTGATTGTCTTTCTTTTTGGCCTTGACTCTTTCGAACTCTTTTAACCCCATCTGTCTATTTTCGGAATCGCCCCTGTCTTTTCCAGCCTCCCGATGCGCTTTCTCAGACCATTGCTTAAGGGTTGCAATCTGGCTTTCCACCATTTGAATTTTCCGTTGTTGTTTATCGTAATCTCTCACCTGCTGTTCAAATTGGCGTTGCTTTTCATTCCGGTAATCGGTATAGTTCCCTACATACTCCTTTAACTGACCTTCCTCGATTTCGTACACTTTCGTGACGCTTCTATCCAGGAAATATCTATCATGGGAAATGATTACTGCCGCTCCATGGAAAAGATTCAGCTCATCCACCAGCCAGTTAACTCCTTTCAAGTCCAGGTGGTTGGTAGGTTCATCAAGGAATATGAGAGAAGGTTTTTTTGCCCAGATTGCTGCTAGTGCAAGCTTCAACCTTTCTCCACCACTTAAATGTTGATAACGCTCCTTCTCCCAATGCTGCAGCTTTTCCAGACCCAATCTGCTTGTCGTCCTCAAAAGAAGTTCTTCATTATCAGATAACACATGATCATCAAGGAGTCCTTCATAATCTGTGGATTGGGGAAGATATCCTATACTCAACTCTTGCGGATACTTGGTGATACTTCCTTCATCCGGCATTATCAGTCCCTGCAGAATTCTCATCAGGGTAGTTTTCCCTGATCCATTCCAACCAACAAGCCCAATTCTCTCCCCGTTTCTTATGTCCAACGTAATGTCTTTCAAAATATTTCTTTCTCCGAAGCTTTTGTTGATGTTCTTAGCTTGTAGAATAATGTTTCTCATACACAGCACCTCCTCATTGCTTAATTGTTTTTATTTGTTTTGGCAATAAAAAAATGAGCAGCTTTATCAATCATCGCAAAAAAAACCTCCCTAGGTACCTAGAGAGGTTCAAGATAAGTCCTGTGCATGAAAACGTGCCATGCTTAAATAAGCCTTTTACGCAATGAAGTATCGTAAAAAACACTATGCAAAATAGCTAGTGGTCTTCAAACGATGCTTATGGAAGGCAAAATGGGCAGACTAATCCAATTCTCTAGGTTCCTCATTTTATTCATCATCATGAGTTCTCTCCTAAAAATCAGATTAATTCCACATCGCACCTTGTACCTTCCTTTTCTCGTATTGATTTCTCTATTAGTATATTTTCCCTATCCCTGCCTGTCAATACAAATAGGTAAATTCCGCTTGGGCACTTTCTGAATATTCCTATATATTTATGGTATAATATTAGGAAGACAGTGTTCATCCACTACTAATATTAACGGAGGATATGCCGTAAAATGGATTATTTGTTAACACTTTTGTCCGTCCTTCTGCTCGGTATCATCGTTTATCTCGGTAGCAGTTTAATGACCATGCTAAATAGAAAGATACAGTTCCTCGTTGTCATCATACCCATGGTTTCCATTGCCATCCTTTACAGTGTTATTGCCAGATTAACCGGCCTCCTGCCTATTCTCATCACCATGACCACCCTGCTTTCCTTGCTAGGCATATGGAAGGTCACAAGAATGAAGGCAACGGAGCGTATAAATAATATATGATCACCTGACTGCTAGTCCCATTATGGGATTCGCGGTTTTTTTGTTTCCCCTGCTAAAGATGTAGAAAAGAATACTTCCAAGCATGGATTTCCTGCACTCGTAGCGGTGTAAACTTATAGTATAAAATTTAAAAGGGGTATCAGGGATGAAGAACTCAAAACTTTTTGAAACGCATATAAAAACAAGGAATTTAGAGGAAGCCATCAGTTTTTACGAGAAGCTTGGATTGACGCTTGCCATTGTCATTCAAGAAAGAAGGGTAGCTTTTTTCTGGCTTGGGGACCCGGATAAAAAGGAGCAGATGCTTGGCATATGGGAGGTCACGAAGGAGAAATTTATTCCTGCACATTTTGCATTTTATGTGGAATTTGACCAGTTACTCAAAATCCCTGCATTTTTGCAAGGAAAGGACATCACCTTGACGGAAAGCTTTGGGCTTAAGACGACTGATGCAGTAGTCCATTCGTGGATGCCATCTGCGAGCTATTATTTCTCCGATCCAGATGGAATATATAACAGCACTTGAGGGTGCACCTGCTCCTCATTTAGGAACACTCCATTTAAAGGATTGGTTGAAACGAAAAGAAGAATATTAAAAAAGAACCTCCTTCACCGTGGAGGTTCTTCATTTTCAGCCGTTCTTCAAGGATAATCCTTCTTTCATATATCCAAAAGGCGTCTGTATTGCTTTTACGACATATTTATTTCCTGTAATGAAGGTGACTACGATACTCATCATAATAAGAAGTATATAGCCCGATGTTGAGTGTATTGCCTCACTGAAGCTTGTCTCAAAGAACCATTTAATGATAAATCCGTGAAGGATGTACACATAAAATGATCTTCTTCCGATTCCTGTGAAGAAATATTTCTCTTTAGGAACTAGGGCAAAGAATGCAAGTGTAACGAGAAAACTTCCTGCATAGATGCCAACACGGCCCAACATGTCAATCACAGAAGAGAATGTGTAGGTCCCATAAAGGATACTTGCACCATCAATTCCACCTAAAACGATGTAGATAGCTACAAACAGAAGAACCAGGAATCCAGCAGCATATGGGCGATAAGCCCCGTTTTTCACACGTTCAAATAGATCCGTTTTCGTGAGATAATACCCGATCAGGAAGAACGGAAAGAAGTAAAATGTTCTATCAAGGCTCAGGAAACGCGCGGATATCTCGAAAAATCCTATTCCCACTCCCAAGGCAAGCGCCAAAGGTACACTGTATCTGGCTTTCAGCTTGGCAAATAGCGGTAACATCAGCTTCCAGGCAATCATACTCAACAGGAACCACATGGCCCATCTTGGTGTGAAATATTGCAGGGAATATTCCGTTGATGCATAAAGCTGGCTATAGAACAACGTATAGATGGTCTGCAAAATAAGGTATGGCACCAGCAATCTTGTCACTATTTTTGTATAGTATCCTTTTTTATGAAAGTTAGTACTAAAGTGTCCGGCCAATAAAATGAATGCCGGCATATGAAAGATGAAGATAAAGTGATAGATGGACACAATCCATTCATCATTTGTTCGATAAGGGGATATGATGTGCCCAAATACGACTAAAAAGATTAGGATAAACTTCGCATTGTCAAAGAAGGAATCGCGAGTTTTCATGATGTTCTCCTCCGTTTCTGTTCTATACGAAGATATTTACCCAGATTTATTGAAGTAATAAACCTAGCAACATATATATTCGGAAAGTATAAAGGAAACCTGTCCGTCTTATCAATGTTATTTTCTGTAAAGAAATACACGCAGCTCCGTTCTCTGCGTGTCGGATTATTCAACATTTATTTCATTTTTTAGAAATGATGACAACATTGACACCGCTTCTTTTTCATCCAAACCTTCCGCCTTCACCGTTACGACATTGCCGCATTCTATCCCCAAGGAAAGAAGGCCAAGAATGCTTTTTCCATCCACTATTTTGCTGTGACGCACCACTTTGATTTCAGATTGGAAAGCAAGCGCCTTTTGGACAAAGGATTGGGCTGTTTTCGAGTGAAGTCCATTCGTAAGTGCAACGATAATCTGCTTTGTTACCATCATGATTTCCCCCAACTATTGCTTAAAATTTATATATGGTATGACAAGGTAAATAAAATCATGATTAACTTTTGTAAAATAGTACTTTTGCCTAATTCTATATAAAATCGCACACAAATTTGATTAATAATTTTTTTTAAGAATTGATAACTATCTCCCAATTATTTCATACACTGAATACAATCAAGTATGGAGGAGGGAAATACATTGCCAGTATCCATTATCTTCAACCAAATAAATGTGAACTCCATCAGTAAGAGTTCGGCGGTTTCCACAGGTCAAAATAATCAACCGGACTGGTCGACACAAGGAAAAATCAATATGGGAAATGGAATTGAAATCGGGGTGGTAGGCATTAACGGAGTATTCAATGTGGTCATTGATACGGATGGAGTTGATACGACCATTACGAATCCTGAACTGAACAACCCTCAGCCGAGTGCCCAATTCTAGGATGGAGGCCACTATGCGCAATACAAAAAAACAGACATTGCATGTCCACTTCCTTCTAGATCGGATTGAAATAAACTCCATCATGAATAGCTCCGGAGTTTTCACCGGGCACAACGTCCAGTCAAATTGGAGTACCAGCCAAAAAGCAAATATGGGTTTTGGAATGGTCGTAGGTACAGACAATCATTCTTCCTCCAATATGAACATTGTATATGACCCGGATATGGTTGATATGCCCGTTCAGGTTAAATCCAGCAGCTAATTTTCATCATCAGAGTCCATGCCTTGCTTTTCCTTTATGACATCCTGGAGCCATAGAGGAAGTTCCTGATTTTCCAGCTGGTGAAGCATATCGATAAAGGACGAGTCGCTTACCAAACTTTTGGTTTCATGGATATCATTTTCATCTCCGCTGATATTACCAATCCCCTGATTATGTTTTTTATTGCTTTGAAACTGTGCAGGGTAATTGTTCCCCATGTTTATGCAGGAGGCACTCTCAACCACTCCTATACGGATACTGCCTATGAAAAAATTGGGGGAATATGGAGAACTCATTGGTTTTCCTCCTTTTTCTTAAAGGTGACCGAGTAGCCCTTGGTTTTCGGAGTTAGAACAAGATCCTTTTGGGGTTGTTCCTTCTGTTTTGAGTAAGATTTCACAATATTTTGCTGCTTATTTGATTTTGTTTTATCCACGACCTTCCCCTTTAGAGGAATGGAGGGGATCTTTTGTTTTGGCATGTCAGATTGGGAAGGGTGCAGCTCTCCCTGTACTCCTCCATCAAAATTATTGCCTATATTCAAGGTTCGGCTTAAGTTTTCAATACTGATGGATTCCAAATGGTAATGGAGCTGTTCAAATGCGGCCTCTTTTATTTCCAGATGCTGTATATGGTAATGGATAGTGCGCTCCTTTTTCATTTCTTCTATCTCATTAATAAGACTAGCCAGTTTGTGTTCAAGTTCTTTGACTTTGTCATCAACATTATAGTTATTTTCAATCATTATGATCACAACCAGCTAAATTTGATTTTGTTCATTCGACTCTTTACCACTTTGATTCCTGACCATACTAGTATTATTATCCATCCGATTCTTTTCCCCGACCATAGTACCCACCCCTTCATTTTCCTGCTTCTGGGCTTTAACATTAAAAATTGTATTTTCTCCTTTGTTAAGTGAAGAGGAATTCATCAGGGTGTCTACTTTGAATGAATGAAATTCAAATTTCATCTTTTCAGCTCCCGATATCAGTCTTGGAAATCAATTTCAACCTGAATTTCCTGCTTTGATTTTTGAAAGGTCAACAAAAGTACTCCTTGCTTGTATTGGGCTGTCAATTTCTGTGGAACAAAGGAAAAGGGGATGGAAATCACACGCTTGAATGTACCGAAGAATCTCTCACTTTGAAGGAGGTTCTCTTTTGGCATCTGATAAGGGTAGGGGATGGTCCCTTTTATAAAGAGCTGATTATTTTGGACGGATAGCTCTACATCCTTTGAGGAATTAAGTCCTGGAAGCTCCAGTACCATATATCCATGTGTAGGTGTTTCATATATATCTATTAATGGAACCCTTTTGGGAATGACAGGCAATACATCCTTCCAGAACTTCTCCCCCAGGACATCATCTATTTTCTCATTCATGTTTTCCCATGGATTACCCTGCTTGCTATTCTTCTTCATCTCCCTCCTCCCCTGTACCGTCAAAAATACCTCCTGCATGTTTCAAATAATGTATCTCTTTATGTATATGTGACTTGGTGGACTAATTATTACGAGCTTGATTGAAACGAGCTTTAAAAAGCAATTATATGTTCCTCAAAAATGACTAAAAAAGCAGCCTGACAGGGAAATTCCCCAGCAAGGCTGCTTTAATAATAAAAGGGGTCTGGCCCCTTATTCTTTACTTCTCTTCTACACCAAGAACCCTGTTGATACGTTTTTTCAGCATGTTCATGCCGCTTCCTCCTGCCCGGAAGTGACGCAGGTTTCCTTCTGCATCAAAAACGTAGTAGGCTGGCACATATTTATTTTCAAAGGCATCTGTCAATTTGTGTTCACTATCTACAAAGATCGGCTGGGTAATATCATGTCCCATTGCCATCGAGCGAATTACACCTAGATCAAGGTCATCCTCGGATCGCGGCATGTGAACTGCCACAACGTTTAACTCGTCATCATATTCATCGCGAAGATCATTGATTTCCGGCATTGCCTCTTTACATAAATAACAGCTCACAGACCAGAAGTGAATAAGCGTTGGTTTCCCAATTAGGTCGTCTTTTGTCACTTCTTCATTAATCCATTCTGTTGCACCTGTCAATTCAGGCATTTGTTCTCTAAGTTTCATGTCTATTCTCCCTTTCATCTATACCAATTACTTTTTTATAATAATTATTATATAATATATTTTATATTATATTTTCTAACTGCTTATCTGTCAATACAGATTGTATTAATTACAAAAAGATAATTAAAATAATAAGCACACACACAAATTAAAAAGGAAGCCGGTTCAGCTCCCTTTTTTCTATGCTTCTTTTTTGTATGGCACCTTCAATGTCACCACAAGTCCTATGAAGGCAAGTATTATCAATGAACCAAGTGCCGTTCTGCTGGCAATATTTCCATAGCTCGCCAATAGAAGAGTGATTGTTCCATAAATTAATGGGCCGACAATGGAGGACACTTTGCCTGAGAAAGCAAACAGACCGAAGAATTGGCCCCTTTTCCCTTCAGGGGTCAATTCAATGATGAATGTTCTGGATGTGACCCAGGTGGCACCCAACGCTACTCCAAACAGGCTTCCAGCCGTCCAAAGCATCCATGGAGCAATGGAAAACACGGCGAATAACAACGCAACAATCAACAAGCCCGCCACAGATACAACAGCATATTTCGATCCAATCCTCTTTGAAATATATCCGTAAATAAAAGAGCCGATGATACTTGATACGGTGGAAACCAAATACAGCAGGATGAATTCAGAAGCTGTAAATCCTCCGATAGACCGAGCATAGATTGCCATCATGGCAATCGCTGTTGCGATGGCATCGTTGATGAAGAAGTAAGCGATCATAAACAGGAAAACTGGCCGGTATATGCGCATTTCCTTAAAGGTCTGCAGGATTTCCTGATAGCCGCTGATAAATGACTTCTTTTCCTTAACTTGTAACGGTTTATCTTTGTAGATGAAAAATAATGGCAGGGAAAACAGTAAAAATAATAGGCCTGTAGGGATAAATGCACGGTGGAAACCACTGTCCCCCACATAAAGGTAGACGGTTAAACCTAAAAGTGTTCCCAAGTAGCCTACTGCAATCCCGAATCCCGAAATGAGTGGCATCTCTTTTTTCGAACCGAGATCCGGCATCATCGTATCGTAGAAAATTAAGGATGAGTGGAAAAAGAATTTGGCAACCACAAACAAAAGTAATACTGCACTAAAGGTAATAGGCAATCCGAAAAGTAATTGACTGCTCTCAAATGAAGCAAATACTCCCATGAAAATGGTGCAGAATACGGCCATCAGTGTAAACGGAATGATATATGACTTTCTTTTTCCTGTACGATCAATCAGTACACCGAACAATGGAGAAAAGAGAACGAGAAAGAAACTGGCCGTAGCGTTTGCATAGGATAAAAAGGTGCTGGCGATCTGGTCCATCCTTTCATTGGTTCCAATGACCTCCTGCAGATAGAAAGGAAAGAAAATCGTAATGATATTTGACGAAAAAATAGTGTTAGCAAAGTCATATAGGGCCCAGGATAGTATAGGTAATGAAAAATAAAGCTGCCACGGAGACCTTGGTTTTTGTTCCTTGTATAATTGACTTTCGACTTTATTCTCTAAGTTTGCCACATTCTTTCCCCCAATAATTATTGATAAAGGAAGTATTCTCTAATGAATCCTCGCACTCCTTCTTCTTTACTCAGATTTAAGGTGAAGTTAATGTTCAGCGGGAAATCCCTAGTAAACGTTTCTTATTAAAATGCTCTTTTCGTAAAGATTGTTGTTTTAAGTAGGACTGGGTTAAAGATAAGGTGTCAACATTAAACTCCCTGTTGGTCTCCGTTCCAGGCGTTCGCTTATCCATGGCGGCCTCGGGAGTCTCCTCGGCGCTTTGCGCCTGTGGGGTCTCCCTTGACACGCTGCTCCCGCAGGACAAGGAAGGCTGCGGCAGCAATACATCGCACGCAGAAAATGCTTGCATTTTCAAGGAGTCTCACACCTTGCACTCCAACCAACAGGGGTGAATCATAGAATAAAATTTGATTTCCTAAAGTTTGAAAAATTGGACTTTGTCTCATTTTTTTTCATTTCAGTAGAGCAAATAATGTTAAAAAACTGAGTTGATTGTAGCGGAGGACACTTGACTCCTGCGGGAGAGTAGAGGGCATGGGAGACCCCACAGGCGAAGCCGAGGAGGCTCCCATCCGTCCCCGGCGAATCTTGTGTCCGGAGCGGAAATCAACGGGCTACATTTGATGCAACAATCTTTGTTAAAAGAGCCTATTAAAATGATATGAACATGTTTGCACATTCAACACTCAGTAAAAAAATGAATAGTACCCTTTTCCCTTAATCATACTAATAGTAAATACATTTGATTGGAGCAGAATGAAATAATGAGAGTGCTATTCTTCCTTTTTACAGTGCTAGTAATGGCGAGTGGGTGTGGTATACTAGACGGAAACAATGAAGCACAAGGAAACTCCCCCACTTTGACCGAGACACAACATACAGGTGATGTTCCTTCTAATGAAGAAATGTTGATAGGGGCAAGAAATCAGTTCCCGTCGGCTGCAGAGAATATGAAATCCGAAAAAAGCTTTTATTCCAAAGAAGACGCTAAACTACTTGTAAAGAAGCATCTTCAAGTGGGTAACAACGAGAGTATGTCAGTCACTTTTGAAGGTTTTAAGGATGACCATTACCTTTTTCATGTATACGATCTGGTTCATTTCAATAACCAGCCGGAAAAAATGACCCGTGGATGGTATAAGGTAGACCCGGAGTCCGGGAAAGTATCGTTGGAGAAAAAATAAGTCCGCAACGCTCTTTTCATAAAGTTTGTTGCTTTGTGTCCGTGAAAAATCGGCTTTTGGATTTTTTACAGCATTTCCCTTGATATTATTCAATGTGATAAAGAATTTACTATACGGAAAAGAGCACGAGGACTAGTACTATAACGTGATTACTTTGAGTACGTCAATAGCAACAATTTATGCTGAAATATCCTTCAGCAAAAAAGGCAGACCAAGACAATTGTCTCAGTCTGCCTTTTCAATTTCGATAATGGCTGGCTGTAGGTAAAATCACTGTCACCTTCGTGCCATGTTTCACCTTGCTATCATAAAGTATTTTGCCTTTCATTTCATGTACGAGCCTGTTCGTTATCATGCTGCCTAATCCGGTACCTTTTGACTTGGTCGTATAATATGGAAGACCTATTTTTTCCAGCTGTTCTTCTGACATCCCTATGCCGTTATCAATGAATGTAATAATCACAGACCCCTTTGTATCTCCAGGCTTTTTCTCTATTTTAACAAAGCCACCCTTTTCCTCATCTATGGATTCTATTCCATTCTTAATAATGTTCATGATCGCTTGTTTCAGATGTTGTTCATCCGTATAGATGAAATGCGTTCCTTCCAATTCAAGCTCCAAGGATACATTTCTATATGAACCAAATGGCCTCAGCAGTTCGACAGAATCGGATAGTACCAAATTCAAGTCAACGAACTTCAATGAAAAAGATGTAGGTTTTGCCACAGTAAGATAATTGGTTATGATTTTATTTGTACGATCAAGCTCGTCCAGGATTAAAGGGGCAAACTGTTGCAGTCTCTCATCCTTGGTGTCCGTATTCAAATACTGGATAAATCCACGAACAGTTGTAATAGGGTTGCGAATTTCATGGGCAAAGGCAGCCGCCATTTGCCCAATGGTGGATAATTTCTCGAGGTACAATGTTTCATCAAATTGCTGGTTCGCCAAAATTAAATGCTCCACTACATAAATTAATGAAAGAAATGTCGCAGCAAAAGCAAGAAAGTATACCAGATAAAAACTCATCTCCAGAAAAGAGACAGTGTTGTAGAGGATAAAAATATAACCGGAGTAATAAAAGATCAGAATAAAAAGACCGTACAATCCCTTATTTGCACTTTTTAAGAAAACCGGGCGAAAAGTGACCGCAACTATAAAAGCCAAGATGGAAACGGCAATTCCAACATAGAGGAACTCTCCTCCGATGAAATATCTAACCACAGAAACGATGACTGCACTTAAAAGTCCGGGATAAGCACCTCCGTATAATGTTACTAGCATAATAGGAATCATTCTGAGATCAAAATGTGTTTCCTCCAGCGTTTCAATTGGATAAAGCATACATAACAGAGCTGCAAATGCACTGAAGAGAGCAAATACCGTTTGCTGCTTGAAATTCAACGGCTTCCGTTTACTAAAAGGGAAAAACATATTCGAATTGAATAACAGCGAAAAAATGATGGTTATATTGACGATTAAGGGTTTAATCAGATAGATCATTAAAGGGGGTTCCTCCATTACCGTACATCAATTTTCTAAAGCAGAAAATCAATGGTAATCTTGCTTGTACTTTCTATATTGTACCTATCACCAGAAAGCATACCTTCCCTATTATAGGTTCTACATTCAAAAACTGTCTAGTCGAAATACCGTTAAAATCACAAAACCGCAAAATCCGATACAAATAATCGGCTTTTGCATTCTCCCCTTAAGAATCAAGGATAATTTTATTTTTAGGAATTGAACACCTCTTTCCTTTATAATAGAAGGATACAAATCTGTTGATGAAGAAGTTTCAATAAGAAGGTGCATGAATATGGCAATGAAGCTCGTAATACTTGGACTCCTGATGGAAGGGGATAAACATCCCTATGAAATGCAGCAGGTGATGCAGGAGAGGCATATGGAGCATTATATCAAATTGGCAAAAGGCTCATTGTACTACGCTGTAGAAAAGCTGCTGAAACAGGAGCACATAGCTGTACGGGAAGTCGTAAAGGATCAGACAAGACCTGATAAAACCATTTACTATATTACCGAAAAAGGAAAAAAAACTTTTCAAGAGCTGTTAAAAAAACAGTTCCAAGCTGAAACGAATTATTATCATCCCATGTATACAGCACTCGCTTTTATTCACCTTTGGGATTCCGACATGATTACCAATATTTTGAAAGAGCGGATTGAACACACAAAGTTTCAATTGGAAATGCTTGAGAGAGTATATCAACTTTACGGTGTAGGCGCTCCCCATGGATCTGTTTCCATTATGGAAAACGCTCATGAATTATGTAAAGTGGAGCTGACTTGGCTTGAGAAATTACACCAGGATGCAAAGGACGGATTATTTGAAAAGAAAGATAGAAATTAAAAACGAGCATCGGCCAAGAGGCCCTTGCTCGTTTTTGTTTAATCGATTATCAATGCATCGGGAAGAAAATCATTTGAACTAGGAATATCACCGCAAAAATGTAAATGAGAGGGTGTACTTCCTTCCACTTTCCGGAGACAGCCTTCATGATCGGATACAAAATAAATCCGAAGGCAATTCCTGTAGCAATGCTTGAAGTAAGCGGCATAATGAGAATAATGGCAAATGCAGGGAATGCCTCATCAAACTGGTTCCACATTATCTTTGCAAGGCCTTCCATCATGAAACAACCTACAATTATCAAAATTGGTGCTGTAATGGCTGGCAGCATGGAGATTGCCGAAATAAATGGAGAAAAGATCATCGAGAATAAGAATAACCCCGCGACTACCACTGCAGTCAATCCGGTTCTCCCTCCTGCCGCAACTCCTGACGATGATTCAATGTAAGCACATGATGGGCTAGTACCAAATGCTGCTCCGATTGTGGTAGCAAACGAATCGGATAAGGTAGCCTGCTTGGTACGAGGCAGCTTTCCGTTTTTCATAAAGCCACCCTGCTCAGATACACCGACAAGCGTCCCGGTGGAGTCAAAGATTGTCACTAAAACAAATGCAAAAACAACTGTAAATAAACTGTTGGAAAACACTCCGCTTACAGCTTCTCCCAAATTGATGAAGGTTGGCAGAGGCGGAACAGAATAATACCCATCGAATTTCAATAGGTTCATAAAGTACCCCGCTACCGCCGTCGCAATCATCCCGAAAAACAAGGCACCTGTCACTCTTTTGGCCATGAGTATCAACGTTAAAATCAATCCCCCGATGGCTAGGGCTGTTGCAGGCTCCGTTAAATCACCAAGTGTAATCACCGTTGCTTCATTCGGTTGTACAATACCTGCCATTTTCAGCCCGAGAAATGCGATGAACAATCCAATTCCAGCTGTTATACCATATTTTAATGGTGCTGGGATAGCTTCAATCAGAGCTTTCCTAAGATTCGTCAAACTTATGCTGGGATAGCTTCAATCAGAGCTTTCCTAAGATTCGTCAAACTTAATAGTATAATAATAAGTCCTGCCAGAAATACAGTTCCAAGAACAGCTTGATAGGTTAGGCCCTGACTTGCGACTACCGTTGTGAAATATGCATTCAGTCCCATTCCAGGTGCGACTGCAACAGGATATTTTGCTAATAGTCCCATTGTTAATGTTCCCACAACTGCTGCAATAATGGTAGCCATGAAAACTTGGTCAAAAGGAATTCCTGCTGCTGATAGAATCGCAGGATTCACAATCACGATATATACCATTGTAAGGAAGGTAGTAACACCCGCCAACACTTCCGTCCTTATGTTTGTTCCAGATTCTTTTAGTCCAAATAATTTTTCAATCACTATTTAATCCCCCAAAAAACGAATGTATTAATAAAACCTATATAATAATATTCGTTTATTCAACAAAAAACAAGTATGAATTTTGAATAGATATACTATCATCCGCTTTTTTGGTGATTTTTAAGGATTGCACATTTGAAAGGATAGATAGAACTTGTTCTACTTTGTTTTCATCCAAAGAGTTCTGGGTATATAAAAATTAACCAATTAAACTAATGGCCATTGTCAGCTGGCACTTATTAACAGAGATTCCACTATTTTTTCTGATATATCTAAATTTTCTAAAAATACTTCTTCACAAATCCAGTAAAATATCAGATAATAGGACAAAGGAGCAGGTGGATTTCCATCTACCTTTCCTTTCATGATTAACCCGTTACACAATACCAAAATTGCGCACAGGGGGTAAAAATTATGAATAAACATTTTGCTTTTCAACCAGAACAATCTGTATCGAATATCCAAAGTCTAGATATGACGAAAGAGGAGAAAATGGCACAACTCATTGTAGACTCCTCTGTATTTCAATATCATAAAAAACGGCTGATGAAAGAAATCGATCAAGCGCTAAGTATTAGAAATCAGGAAAAATTCAAGCGTCTATCAACTGAATATAATGAACTGCTAAATCAGTTTTCCCACATTAATTAATAAAGAAGCGGACAGCATCCGCTTCTTTATTATTGCATATTATTGGGATGACTCATCTGTATGCTTCTTTTCTCTTTCTTTTCTGCAGCAGGAACAGCCATTGCTATTCTGCCCTGTTTTCTCTTGCTTGAACAGATAAGCCAATACACCAATGAGCAAGAATGAAAAGACCCCTGATGATTCACCTTGAAAAAACAAATCTTCCGCGTACACTTCAAACAACCTCAACCAAATCTCAAACAAAATATCCATTACTCTTTCCCCTTTCAGACGGAATCCAACAGACACCAAATCCCAGTAATACTAAGATGAAAGGAGTAACATTACGTAAGGCAATGGAGAAGGTAAATATTTTGACTTATGCGAATATTCTGTGTTCAATAATATCATACCGCACATGTTATTTTTTTCCTATCCTACTTGTTTCATATTTTTGTAGGACTTCCCTCGTAAACATGTTTACACTTGAGGTTGTTTTTAACCAATCTGGGCACCATGATTCCCCACTTCATACCTATATATCAACATTTGGAATCTCACTTATTTTACTACAACTGTCCCGCGATAAATAATAACAAGGGCAATCAGCATCAGAACGACACCCAAAAGTCTTTGATTATTCAAGGCGATTTTCGCTGAACCGAATAATCCAAAATGATCGATCACCATGCTTACGATCATCTGTCCTATGATTAACGAAATAATAGTTAATGCCACACCTATTTTAGGTACAGCCATGATGACAAATGTGACAAAGCATGCTCCAAGGAACCCCCCAACCAGCTGCCATTTTGGAACACTCTGTAACTGCATCAGATTCCCCTTACCAAAGAAGGTTGTTAATAAAAGTAGAAATAAGGTCCCGATGAAAAACGAAACAAACGAGGCTTCCAGACTTCCAATCCTTTTCCCGAGCTGACTGTTTACAGGAGCTTGGATACCTCCAAGTATCCCACCTAAAAATGCGATGAGGACAAAACATATTTTAACCAATTCAACTACTCCTTCCGTTCGAGACAACTGTTAATACTTATACTACATTCTTCTGAATATTCCTTTGGACAGGAGAAAAAAACTCGCTTATACTATGTAGAAAGTGATATCAGCCCTATCCGGAATTGAGATATAAAAAGGAGTTTAATGATGGAGCATCTAATCAACAAGAACGTTCGAAATATTGAGATATCAGGCATTCGCAAGTTTTTCAATTTGGTTACACAGTACGATGATGTACTTTCACTTACAATTGGGCAGCCTGACTTTTCCACCCCCAATCATGTGAAGGAAGCTGCAATCCAAGCTATAGAAGCAAATCAAACAAGTTATACCCATAATGCAGGAATACTGGAATTGAGAAAAGCTGCCTGCACATTTGTAGCCGAAAAATATGGACAAACGTATAACCCGGAAGCTGAGGTGATAGTGACTGTCGGTGCTAGCCAAGGTATTGACATTGCACTGCGCACCATCCTTGAACCCGGCACAGAAGTCATATTACCCGGACCGGTATATCCCGGTTATGAGCCAATCATTAAACTTTGTGGTGCAATTCCTGTCCATGTCGACACTACCACTACCGATTTTAAATTGACCGCAGAACTGCTTCAACAACATATTTCAGAAAAGACTCGATGCATCATTCTTCCTTATCCTTCAAACCCAACAGGTGTTACGCTCCCAAGGGAGGAATTGCTGAAAATCGCTGCTCTTTTAGAGGATAAAGATATCTTTGTTCTATCCGATGAAATATATAGTGAATTGGTATTTGATCATGAACATCATTCAATCTCCACTATTCAAGGAATGAGAGATAAAACCATCGTCATCAACGGTGTTTCAAAGTCCCACTCAATGACTGGCTGGCGTATTGGATTGGTCTTCGGACCGGAATACTTAATGAAGCAGATGCTGAAGGTTCATCAATATAATGTATCCTGCACCTCCTCCATTTCTCAATATGCGGCACTCGAAGCATTAACGAACGGCATAGATGATGCGTTGGAAATGAAAGAACAGTATCAGGAAAGAATGGAGTATGTATACAGCAGATTGATATCCATGGGATTGGATGTTGTAAAACCGTCCGGTGCATTCTATTTGTTTCCTTCAATTGAAAAATACAATATGTCCTCCTTTGAATTCTCATTGAAAATGGTTAAGGAGGCAGGCGTTGCAGTTGTACCTGGAAGTGCTTTTTCAACACTTGGAGAAGGATACGTCCGCCTGTCCTATGCATATACGATGGAAACATTGGAACAAGCGATGGATCGGATGGAGAAGTTTTTATTGGAGTTGACATAACAACAGGGGTCTGGCCCCGGTTGTTATGTTAACAATAAAAAAGAACAGGAGGTTCCCCCCTGTTCTTTTTTATATTTCCATCCGCCACTTTCTTATTTCAATGCTTCCTCCACATTAATGACACCATGTCCATAATTAAAGGCAGATCCAAGGTTTGTTGCGGTTTCGCGAAGTTTTTGCCTGACTTCCACATTTGTCATGTTAGGATATTTCGCTAGAATCAGCGCAGCTGCTCCTGCCACATGAGGTGAGGCCATGGAAGTTCCATTCAAAGCTCCATACTGGTTGCCTGGCAGCGTGCTGTTAATGTCAACACCCGGAGCCATCACTTCAAGCTGACTGCCGACACTCGAGAATGAAGCACGGTTATTACTTGAATCCACTGCCCCTACTGCAATCACGGAATCGTATCTTGCCGGATATCCGATGGTATTGATCAGTCCAAAGAAAGAACCACTATTACCTGCAGCAGCTACCACAACAATCCCGCTATTATAAGCATTATCACTTGCCTGTTTTAAAGTGGATGATCCCGTACTGCCACCCAAACTCATGTTAATGACATCCATATCATTGTCAATTGCCCATTCAATTCCCTGGGCAATGCCGCTTAAAGTCCCACTTCCCGCTCCGCTTAGTACCTTAACAGCGTATAAATCCACATCATATGACACACCAACTACCCCAACGTTATTGTTTAAAGCAGCAATAGTACCTGCCACATGTGTCCCATGACCATTTCCATCTGTTAATGCATCAGGCTCATCCGCTACAAAGCTCGCTCCACCCGCCACATTCAGATCTTCATGACTCGCATCAATACCAGTGTCCAATACTGCGACCTTAACTCCTGACCCTATCACCGATTGGGAATGTGCAACATCAGCCTTAATATGGGGAATTCCATAAGGAACCGTTTGGGCATCAATTTTATACTCGATATCCTCTTCAACATATTCTACCAGTGGATTTTTCTCCAAAGCTGCGACTGCCACTTCAGGCAGCGTGACCTGCAGGACATTCATATGTTTGAATTGATGATTAACCGATCCACCCAAAGTGGAAACTATTTTGTTTGTCTGTTTGGAGACAGGATTCTTCAACCCAATCAAATAATCTTTGAATAACGGCTTTCCTTTTGCACTTGCTTCCCCTGGTGTAAATGAAAACGAGAGCACCAAAGCAATTGCCAATAATACGGATAAAATCTTTTTCATAGGTAGAACATCCCCTTATCAAAATTCTAAATAATCTAATTATTTAGTTACTTTTGATGTTAGCATAGCTTGTAAGGGATTGTTATTGGGAAAGCAGGTAAGCATTTTGGGCTTTTAAATGGAGATATCATTGTCGATTTCCCAATGGTTTATCATGGTATTTCCCTGTGACTTTATTATCATATTTATATCTTTCCTATCATAAAACCAAAAAAACACCCGACAAATTGTCAGGTGTTCTATTGATAAAAAAGGGGAATGTCATCAAATTATTGTAAAGCTTTCTCCACATTGATGACTCCTTTTCCATAATAGAAAGCAGCACCGAGAGGAGTTGTTGTATTTTTTAAGCGGTCACGAATTTGAGAGGCTGATAGACTAGGGTATTTGGCTTTGATCAATGCTGCTGCTCCTGCGACATGAGGAGCAGCCATTGATGTTCCATTGAAGGAAGAATAGCTGTTTCCTGGAGTTGTACTAAGGATACTCACGCCAGGAGCCATCACTTCTAATTCTGCTCCTACACTGGAGAAGGATGCTCTATTATTGCTGGAATCAACTGCACCAACTGCAATAACGGAGCTGTATCGAGCCGGATAACCGATCGTATTCTGGTTGCCTCTTGTTCCGGAATTTCCAGCAGCCGCTACTACAACAATGCCGCTTGCATATGCATTGTCACAAGCCTGTTTTAAAGCTGTAGAACCTGAACTTCCACCTAGACTCATATTGATTACATCCATATCATTTGCAATTGCCCACTCGATCCCTTGAGCAATACCACTTAAAGAACCGCTTCCGGAAGCGCTCAATACTTTTACTGCGTAAAGATCTGCATTATATGCTACACCTAATACTCCCGCTGTATTATTTAATGCAGCTACCGTCCCGGCAACGTGTGTGCCATGACCGTTTCCGTCCGTCAATCCACTTGGCTCGCCGGAGACAAAGCTTACGCCGCCTTTTACATTCAGGTCAGGATGGCTAGCATCAATCCCAGTATCTAATACCGCTACCTTTACTCCGGACCCGGTAACATTTGCAGTATGTGCTTTATGTGCATTAATATGTGTTACGCCCCATGGTGTGGATTGAGCTGTTGCATATACTGCTGCATCCTCTTCCACAAATGCGATGTTTGGATTGTTTTTCAATGCCAGTGCAGCTTTTTCAGGAAGAGTTACAAGCTGTACATCCATATAACTATATACATGTTCCACTTCCCCGCCTGCAGTGGTAATCATGTTTTTAGCTGAAAAAGCTTTTGCGTTTGTTTTAAATCCTACTAGATATTGCTTCTTTTCATTAACACTTGGTCCCTGTGCATTAGCTTGTGCAGATCCGAACGACAATGAGAATGCCAACAACGCTACAATGAATACTGAAAATCCTTTAATCCAATTTTTCAATCATTCCACTCCCTTTAGTTTTTTGATAATTCTTAACATTAAGAGCTATTAACGCTAGTCTACCACCTGTCATATTAATTTCATATTGGGAAAGTTGTGCCTTCAACATAGTTTTAGTTCCTGTTTTTCGGCCCTGGTTGCCCAATGAGAAATTATGTAAAGATACGTATCGTTCCTTTTCCTCCTTCCCCCACTTTTTCTTGCACAACCTATCTTATTTTTGGCTGAAGAACTTATTGCTTGGGAAAGCAGGTGATTTTCAGACATTCTATTGAAGAAAATGCTTTCGTACTTTCCCAACTCAAATTAAAAAGAAGAAGGAATGTTTCCGTTCCTTCTTCCATAATCACTGTCTATTTTTCAGTTGAAGTACACATGATAATATCTTGTAAATGCCACAGCGAAATCTCCTCTTGTTACTATTTCTCCAGGCGCAAAGGTTGCTTCGACTTTTGGCTTCAGATCATATTTTCCTTGCGTCACAGAAAAATTTGCATTTAGAATATTCAGGTCTAATGCCACTTGTACATACCCTTTTAAGGCGTCGGGGATGTTTGTTTGATCTTTCAGCACGATGCGCTCATCTTTATAGGTAACCTTCACATCTCCCGAATGATCCAGTGCTTCTTTTTCCAGGCCTAAGCTCTGTACTAGTGTATAGGCAAGCTCGGCTTTTGTGACACTGCCTTTTGGAGAGAACTTTCCTGGTGATGCCGGTTGCATCACTCCCTTTAGCTGATGTGATTGATCTCGAAACGCCGCACCATTGGCAACCACTGCCTCGGCAAAAGGAAGATCGTCTTTTGGCACATCAGCAAAAGATCCTTGCGAAGGCAGACTTTGACGTATCTCCGCTCCGAAAAGAAGAGATTTGGCCATATCCATCCTTGTGAGTTTGGAGTTCGGTTTGAACGTACCATCCTTGTATCCATCAAAAAGTCGTTCTTTCACACCTTGTTGGATGGCCGCTTCCGCGGGATGCCCAGCAATATCACTCAGACCGGTAAATCCATTGATTTTTGTAAAAGCAAAGGAACCTCTTACAGTTTCAGGAAGCGATATTCCTATAGGGTTCAGCTCGTTCCCTCTTAGTCCTCGAATCTCCGCTTTCCAAGTACCAGGCACGGGATTATCAACCAGTACCACCCGATCAGTATAAAGTGGGAAAAGTAAACTTACCCCCGAGCTGTACTCTGTTCCATCTGGTGCAATCAAGACGAGATTGATAGGGTTACCCGTTTCCTCCAAAAGACCCTTTCCATCAACTCTTGCCATTAAGCTGGTCAAACCTTCTTCTACAGCAAATTCATAATGCCCATCTGTCAACAATGAATTCTCCATTTCAAATTCTTCTCTTGATGTGGATGTCTCCACATTTGAATGATAAGTTTGATTCATAGTTAGAGTAGATCCATAATTTTTGTTTTCAAACGAAGCATCTACTGCTGCATATGCATTCACATATCCTGCTCCAACTTCCCAAGTTTCATAGCCTGGCATATTCGTCGCAGTCGCTTGCAGTATTTTTTTCACCTCATCAGGTGATAATGATTGGTTTGCCTCTAGCATCAATGCAACAATTCCGGCTACATGTGGTGTTGCCATAGAGGTTCCACTCATCGTCGTATAATATGGCAAATGTGCCGGCTCTATCAATTCCGCATCCTTTTCAGCAGCCAATGCCGTAAGTGGTGATATGACTTTCGTAGATATGATATCCACACCAGGTGCTGTCACAGTCGGCCGATTTTCCCACGTCCATTCTTTACCATCCATTGTAAAACTTCCCCCTACCCCTTTTGTTCCACGGGAGGAGAAGTCAGCTAATGTTCCGTCCTTCACACCTGCTGCTACAGAAATTACCCATGGTGCTTTTGCGTAAGGGTTGTGTGTATTTTCGGCTGGTCCTTCGTTGCCTGCTGCAAAAAGAACAACTATGCCACGATCAAAGGCTTTTTTACTAGCAATATTGATGGGATGGTTCGGATCGAATTCACCACTGGAGCCCCAGGAATTTGTAATAACTCGAATGTCATATTCCTGTTGATGGGTGATCGCGTAATCGAATCCTCCGATTCCATCCAGTACAAACAATGCTCCACCTGAACCATATCCTATTAAACTTGCACCAGGTGCAGCTCCTTCATACTTTCCTCCAGACATTGCACCCGTTCCACCCACAGTTCCTGCCACATGTGTTCCGTGTCCGGAGTTAGTATCGGTATTTGGGACATTTTCTGTATAGGAGAATGGGAGAATTCCTGTAATACTTTGAAGGTTAGTAGACCCAAGGACGTTCTGCACCAAGTTGCGTCCTAGCTCATGGTCTTTGTGCGTTCCATCTACTCCACTATCATTTACCACTACCCCGACACCCTTACCCGAGACAGGCAAGCCGCCATTCTTTTCACGGAAGGAATCGTCGGTACGCAGCTTATTGACCCCTGTTACGTCTGTGGACTCTGCATTGTAGTATGTCAGTTCTTCATTCAGGTATATGGAAAGGACTTCTGGAGAAGCCTCCAATTTTTCTATTTGCCTTTTGGTCGCAACTATCCCCACTATCGGCAAGGAATTCATTGTAACTGCTGATGTGATGCCAATTTCCTCAAGCAGCCCTAGCTGTTCTGAGCTTGCCTTTTCTTCTCCTTTGAAAGTAACTATCACTTGTGCCGTACTTGTAGCATCACTTAAAACCGACCATACCTTTTCATTTACCACAGATCCTGTGAATGACATGGACTGAGCAAAAACAGTGGTAAACATGGAAAAGATCAGAATCAGGGCACATGAAGCAGCAAACATTTTTTTCATAGAGTAACCTCTTTTCATTTATTTTTTATTTTCCTGTTCAATTAATAGATTTTGGCTAGCTTAACTGCTTCATAAGCGTTGACATAACCAGAGCCAACTTCCCATTTTTCATAGCCTTCCATATTGGTAGCACTGGTTTGTAAGATTTCTTTTATTTCAAATGTATCGAGGGTTGGATTTACCTCCAACAGCAGTGCGATGATTCCTGCAACATGTGGTGCTGCCATGGAGGTGCCACTGAAGGTGGTGTAATACGGCAGGTGAGCAGGGTCAATATATTCCACATCCTTCTGCGCGCTTAATGCTGATAGTGGAGAAATCACTCTTGTAGAGATAATGTCCACACCAGGAGCCGTGATGGTTGGACTATCCTCCCACATGTAGGTGGTGCCATCCACCTCTACACTTCCCCCGTTGTCTTTCACTCCTCGTGAAGAAAAATCTGCAAGTTCTCCATCCTTGTTACCAGCCGCCACCGTTATGACCCATGGTGCTTTTTTATAGTTGCCGGAGATGGTCGCCTCTTCAGAACCGGAATTACCTGCTGAAAATACAGTAATGATGCCACGGTCATAAAGTTTCTTTGTTGCAATATTTATCGGATCGAACGGGTCAAAATCTGTTCCTGCATCACTTGTTTCGCCCCAGGAATTGGTTATGATCCGAATGTTATATTCCTGCTGATGGGTCAAGGCATAATCAAAGCCCCCGATCGTATCTAGCATGGCAACCACGGCTCCTGAACCGTATCCAATCAATTTCGCGCCAGGAGCAACACCTTCATATTTCCCACCGGACATAGCTCCTGTTCCACCTACAGTTCCTGTCACATGTGTGCCGTGACCAGAGTCGGAATCGGTATTTGGTACATTTTCCACATATGTGATAGGAAGAATACCCGTCAGTGCGTTCAGATTGGAGCTTGCAAACACGTTCTGCACGAGGTTACGTCCAAGCTTGATATCATGGTGCGTCCCATCGACTCCACTGTCGTTTACCACCACTCCGATATCTTTTCCGCTTATCGGCAAACCTCCATTCTGGGTGCGGAGCTCTTCATCCGTTCTAACCTTATCTACTCCCGTATAGGAAGTTGAACCCTCATTTTCATACTGAAGCCTTTTGTTGAAATAAATGGAAACGACACTTTCCTCTTCAAGCAGCTTTTCCACTTGCTGTTTCGTAGCAAGTAAACCTGCAACCGGCAAGCTTTCAAATGTGATGCCCTTTTTTATTCCAAGCCCTTTTAAAAGATCTACCTGTTCTTGCTGGATGCCGCCATCATGATCAAATGTGATGATAACCTCAACCGGACCCTTTGCTGTTTGTAGAACCTCTTCTAATGCCGTATCCAAAAATGCGGGATTATTGACATTTGCCTGTGTTGTTGCAGGCACTTGCACCCATAAAACTGTGAAAAGCATCCCAAGTATTAAAACCCCCATTGATAAATAAGACACACTTTTTTTCATTCCGTTTCCCCTTTCTCAACTTTTGGAATAGTAAGATAATTACCTGTATTTTCTCATACCCACAAAGGCATAACTATTAGTCATCAGTTATAAAAGACAGAGTATCCGTACTATCTTATTTAGTACCTTGGTAGTAGGAAAACATAAAAAACACCGCAGCATGAGCTACGGTGTTTGCTTTTTAGATAAATCCGAGTGATTGAATAAAGACGAGAAGTATTCCAACAGGGACTACATAACGTATAAGATAGTACCAGATGGAAAATACCGATTTTTTTACGGTTGACCCCTGGAAGAATTCGTCCTTTAAAATATCCTTGGGAATACGATAGCCTACAAATATGGAGATCAGCAATGCCCCAACAGGCAATGCAATGTTTGTGACAAGATAATCGGCTGCATCAAAGATGATCAACCCGTCAATCGTAATATCTGATAGGACCCCAAAAGATAATGCAGATGGTATACCCATGATGAAAATGATGATTCCAGTAATCCAGGCTACCTTTTTTCTTTTCTCCTGGTTATCCTTCACAATAACAGCAACAATGATTTCCAAAATGGAAAATGCAGAGGTCAGTGTTGCGAATAACAATAGAATCATAAACATTGCAAGGAAGATTACTCCGAATGGCAGCTGATCAAACACTGCAGGAAGAATAACAAAAACTAATCCCGGACCCTCGTCCGGTTGCATTCCAAGCGCGAATACCGCTGGGAAAATGACCAGACCAGACAATAGAGAGATAATAATATTCAATCCGACCACAGATCCCGCTGATTTGACAAGGTTTTCGCCTTTTGTCAGGTAGGAGCTGTATGTAACCATGATGGAAATACCAACACTTAAGGAAAAAAGTGCTTGTCCCAATGCCATCAGGAATGTATTGGGTGTGATGAGTGACAGGTTTGGCTGAAGGAAGAATCGGACTCCCTCCCACGCGCCTTCCAATGTCAAGGAGCGGACCAGAAGAAGAAGAAAGATGATAAATAATAATGGCATTAATATTTTACTTGCTTTTTCTATCCCGCTTTGTACACCAGCCTGTACCACATAGATGGTAATGAGAATAAAGATGAACTGTGCAATCAGCGCTAAATACGGGCTTGCTATGGTCTGTTCAAAAAGCCCACTATATTCATCCAAAGTGAAATTGGATAACCTTCCCATAAAGCTTTTCCCAAGATAAGTGACAATCCAACCGCCCACTACACTGTAGAAGGAAAGGAGAATAAAAGAGGCAACAACACCCAATACCCCTATAAGATGCCATTTTGACCCTTTGGCAAGCATTTTATAGGAGGAAATCGCATCCTTTTGAGTGGACCTTCCGATAATAAATTCTGCCAGTAACATTGGAGCACCAATTAGGAGAGTGAATAGTATAAAAATTAAAAAGAAAATTCCTCCACCATTGGTTCCGGCCATATATGGGAATTTCCAGATGGCGCCGAGACCTATGGCAGAACCTGCTGCCGCTAAAATAAAGCCGATTTTTGATGTCCATTGCTCATGCTGTGTCATTATGAAAAACTCCTATTTCAAAGATTAGTCTATTATGATACTAACGATTCTTGTGTTTGTATAAGGAATATTCAGTCATAATCCAGAAAAGTGTGTAATCCCTCCTAAGGAAGCGGTACCAATTTATGCTGCACGGCATAGATGACTACTTGGGATCTACTTTTCACATCCAGCTTTTTGAAAATTTTACTCACATGGATTTTTACCGTTTTATCACTGATAAAAAGACGCGCTGCAATCTCTTTATTGGAAAGTCCCTCTACAAGGCAAACGAGAACCTCCTTCTCCCTTTCTGTCAGAACAGTATCCTCTTTTACCTGGGTCTCCTGCTGATGATAGCTGATGAGCTTTTTGGTCATCGCAGGATGAATGATGGATTCCCCTCGATGAACCGTACGGATGGCATCAATAACCTGTTCGGAAGGGGAATCTTTCAATAGATATCCATCCGCCCCCTCTTTTAATGCAGACATGAAATATTCATCATGCTTATACATTGTAAGGATTAACACTTTTACGGCAGGATATTCTTTTTTCACAATTTTAGTAAGTTCTATTCCATTTAGCTCAGGCATGTTAATATCCATCACGATGACGTCCGGACTTTTACTCTTTAATAAGACTTCCATTTCTGCTCCCCCAGTGGCTTCCCCCACCACTTCCATGTCACTTTCCAAAGAAATGATGGTTTTTAGACAATCCCTTAGTATGGCATGATCATCCACAAGCATGACATTAATCATTTTCAATCTCTCCTTCTAACCCCAATTTGGGAACTGTTAGTGTAATTTCCGTTCCCTCGTTCGGTTTGCTGTCAATTTGAAGGGCAGCACCTATTTTCTCTGCCGCTTCATTCATTTGCAGAATACCGTAATGAGGCTGATTCATCGCTTTGATCATGGCATGATACAAGGAGAACCCTTGACCATTATCCTTCATTTTCAATACAATATGATCTGACTGGTAGCTGATCAGTATATGTAGATGGCTGGCATTCGCATGCTTCAGGCAGTTTTGGATGCTTTCCTGGAACACGCTGAACATGACTTTTTCTGTCATCGGACTAATGGCCCCCCGATTTCCACGGACCTGAAGCTGAATATCCACAGAGAAGGATGGATCTTTTTTCAGCTCCTCTATCTTTTTTTCCAAGGCCAAATGAAATCCCAGCTGCTCGGTTGGGTAGGGACGGAGTGCATAGATGGAGTCCCTCACATCCTTAAGGCTTTCCCGCAGCTTCTTGATGCTGTCCGCTATAAGGAGCTTGGCGTCTGAAGGATGAGTTTCCAGTTTTTTATAGGAGGTATCCAGCTTCATGACAGCACCTGCCAGTGTTTGTGCGATACCGTCGTGAATGTCATGAGCAATCCTGTTCCGCTCTTCGAGAATGATTCTTCGCTCCTGCTCGCTAACTAGCTGTCTCGTTTTCAAAAATACTGCCAGCTGGTTGGCAATCGTCGCAATGGAACGGGTATCCTCGATTGTAAAGCTCTTGGTGCGGCCTTTTGTCACGACAAAACAGCCTATTGATTGGCCTTCAAATAATAATGGTGCATATACAACAGACCGTGAGGAGGCTCTCAATAATGGTGCTAATGGTCCTTTTCCTGCTTTCTTATGATCATAAACCTGAATTTGCGAAATATTCTCCAATTCAAGGAGAATATCATTAATTGGCATATGGGATAGAATTTTCCCATCAATGATTGTGTGGTCCCAGATACCTTTTTCATTTTTCACAAAAAGTATGCAGTCTTCAAAAGGCATCAATTCTTGCAGCAGTTTTCTTGTAAGTTTTTCCCACCCTCTGGAAGGAATGGACTTGTTCAGTTCAGTTGAGAATTGGAATAAAGCCCGGATCCGGTTTTTCTCTGTTTTCAGACGGGATATGATGGAACTGAGCAAGGATAGTCCCACGAGCGGAGAAAAGAAGAAGAAGAATGAGAAGATGTCTACTTCTCCACGATTTTGACTGCCCAGTATATGTATGAGGCAACCATATATAAAGGATACGACAAAGCTGATGAGTTCCCCCTGTGTTTTTCCCCACCATACTTTGAATGTATAGGGTTCCGGCCTTAGCCATAGAACAATATCTACAATCGCGTTATTCAACACATAAAAGAGAGTGATCATTAATGAAAAGCCAAGCAATCCATCCAATATTGGATTAAGACTGCCTGTCAGAAAGGTTTCCATGATAATTTGATGGAATACATGTGCCAAATAAAAGCTGATTACCAGCTGGGACGGATTGAAAAGCATGATACGCAGTGGTCTCCGGTGACTGAGGTTGATTGCCAGAACGATAGACGCATAAGTGATTATTACCAGATCCAACCCGAACACCACGTAGATCATATAGATGATCGGAAATGTAAGGGTAGTGTGCCCTTTTGGCACTGGCATTGGATAATACTCACAAACTCCTAGAAAAACAATCAATAAAACGAGAGTGAATGATACTTCAACCGGGGATAGGGATAGCACTTGAGAAAGTACTAGACCCCATCCGATTACAGTTACAAGCCCCATATAAAGTTGTGAGATGTGTAGCCCCTTCCATTTCTTGTTCATATTATTCCCTGCCGTTTCCAATGGTTTATGTGATCTGTATCAATAGAAAGAGGAACTCCAGCTGGCACAATGAATTCTCACTTCCCAACTGGAGTTCCTCGTACCACATTGGCACATATCTATCGTAATGAAAAAGGAGTCAAAAGACTATTAGTAAAAAGGAATATATTTATTAGTACAAAAGTATTAGGCTTCAAACTTTTGGAAATCGAACTTCAAAGGTAGTCCCTTGTTCCACTTCACTCTTGACACTGACAGTACCATGATGGTTCTTGATGATATTGAAGGTGATCATCAGCCCGAGTCCCGTACCCGTGGTTTTGGTGGTAAAGAACGGCTCCCCTAGGCGGGCTATTATTTCTTCCGGAATCCCCGAGCCTTCGTCTCTGATCCGGATGATCACTTCTACCCCATCATCCTCCGTTTCAATGAAAATGTTCCCACCTTCTGACATAGCTTCTATTCCATTTTTAATGAGATTGATGAATACCTGTTTCACTTGATTGTCATCACATTGTATAAACGGGTCCTTGGCATCAAGCTTCATTTCAAACCAGACATTATTCATGATAGCCTGCGTTTCGAGTAGGGTCGTGACATCTTTAAGCAATGTATCCAAGGAAACTTGTTGAATACGGACCTTATGAGGCTTAGCAAGTAACAGAAGTTCGCTAAGAATCAATTCGATTCTGCTCAACTCCGACTCAATGATATGAAAATACTCTTTCTTTTGGTCCATTTCCCGCTCAAGGAGTTTAAAGAACCCTTTTATGGCGGTCAGTGGGTTTCGTATTTCATGCGCTATTCCAGCAGCTAGCTGGCCAGCAACAGACAACTTTTCCGATTGAAGCATCACTGCCTCTGCCTGCTTTTTCTCCGAAATATCCCGAATGATCACCTGCATAGCATTTTTCCCAAGATATGTAGTGGGAATCCCCACCACTTCCGTGTAGAGCTTATTCCCCTTCATGGTAGTCCATTCCTGTTCAAAGGCAGGCAGCTTTTTCCCGTTGGTATGAGTATGTATCGTCTTCCATATATGCTGAAGGTCTTCTTTGTCAATATTTTGATAGACACTTTGACCGATCAGTTCCCCATAGCTGTCGACTTCGAGCATCTTCACTCCCGACTCGTTGATGAATGTCCATTTCTCTTCACAAATGACCGCTATTGTATCAATGGAGTTTTGCACGAGCATCCGAAAACGTTCCCTACTATTCTGCAATATCTTGTGAAAGTTTTTCCGATGCGAAATGTCCATCAGCATCACAAAGGAAGCCGGCTGCCCCTTGTACATAGTCTGATTCGAAATGATCTCCACTTCTATCATTCTTCCGTCCAGGCGATACCACCTTTGTTCCATGAGCCCCACACGAAAACCCTGCTGTACCGATCTGATTCGCTGCTTCACAATATCATGGAAGGTCTCTTCGATGTAGTCATAGACCGAAGTATCGATCAACTGGCTTTTTTGGCAGGCGCCAAGCATTCTTGTACCTGATTCATTGACATATTTAATGACCCCATCGACCGTTAAAAAAAGCCCATTCGGTAGATGCTCAATCAAGTCAAATGCGGAGTAGCCTTCTTCTTTCTCTTTTAACTCTTTGCTTTCTTTTAACTCTCTGCTTTCTTTTACCTTCGTGCTATTTTCTTGACCATTCTCCTCGGTCTTCAAAGTAAAGTTAGATTGTTGGGGGGATGCACAACCTATATCCATTGTTTGAGACATTTTCAGTACAATTTCTTTTTCAAATTGTTGTACAGGATCCTGTATTTCTGAAAGTACAGCTTCCATCCATACGAATCCATGATGTTTCCTTTTCATTCGAAAAAAACATTGTGCCTGGTGGGAAGGTTGGTAAATCAAACTCTCAATTAAATAAAGATCCTCTGTATGTATCCAGTCTTCCAGCTTTGTGTCTATGAGTTCTTGCTTGTGATAACCAAGTAAGGAGGCACATGAGGAAGAGGCATATTGAATGTTGCCTGTCGGAGATATGATTATGATGAGATGAATTTTTGAAATGGATTCTATATGTTGGTTATTTCCTTTTTTCAACAAAGAGTTAGGCTTTTCCAACGTTCTTCCTCCCTTGTAATCCTATCAATCTATTTGTCAATTCTTGAATGATGTGTATTATTTCCAACATTCCCTATTATACTACAAATTTCTTTATTTTTCTAAATATTATAACAAATTAAATATAATCACACATTACAACTCTCTCACCACATCCAAAAAGCGTATTTCTATTATTAAATGGCTAATTTCCACAAGATTTAAACTATACCAATATAGCCCGAAACCACACATTTGGTATAATAATAAAACAATGATTATAAAAATTTAAATAGGGGGCCAGACCCCGGGAGGAATTTGAACATGAATGTAGAAGCGAAAAAGGTTGCGTTTATTGGAACTGGTGTGATGGGGCGCAGCATGGCAGGCCATTTGATTAGTAGAGGGTATGATGTGGTTGTGTATACACGTTCTAGGGAGAAGGCGGAGGCTCTTTTGGCACAGGGGGCCAGTTGGGCAGGAAGTCCTGGTGAGGCTGTTAGGGAAGCGGACTATGTAATTACGATGGTCGGATATCCCAAGGATGTAGAGGAAGTGTATTTCGGTGAAGAAGGGATTCTTGCAAATGCTAAAAGTGGGTCATTTGTCATCGATATGACCACTTCCACCCCGACCCTTGCGAAGCAGATCTTTCTTGAAGCAAAGGAGCGTCAACTTCATAGCTTGGATGCCCCGGTTTCCGGTGGGGATATTGGTGCCAGGGAAGCAAGACTGACGATTATGGTTGGAGGAGACAAATCTTCCTTTGAATCATGTCTTCCAGTCTTTGAGGCAATGGGATCAAACATCATCCATCAGGGTGGTGCCGGAGCCGGGCAGCATACCAAAATGTGCAATCAAATTGCCATCGCTACAAACATGATCGGAGTTTGTGAGGCGCTTGCCTACGCAGAAGCAGCAGGTTTGAATCCGGAAGATGTACTGAAGAGCATTTCTAGCGGGGCGGCAGGGAGCTGGTCACTAAGTAATCTTGCTCCAAGAATCATTGCCGATAATTTTGAACCGGGGTTTTTCGTCAAGCACTTCATCAAAGATATGGAGATCGCACTGGATGAAGCGGAGCGGATGGGCTTAGATGTACCGGGATTGGCACTGGCGAAGGAAATGTATGTGAAATTATCGCAAAGCGGAGAAGAAAACAGCGGTACTCAAGCGTTGTATAAATTGTGGAAGAAGTAATTGCGAAAAGCTTTGGCCAACAACGGCCAAAGCTTTTTTACTTAGATTTACGCCCACGCATAAACTCAAGAAGACAAAACACAGCCACGCGAGTCGTCATATCCCTAAAATCAATGGTTGGATCAATTTCCACCATATCAAGGCCACACACCTTCTCATGCTTCCCCAATAGATGGATGGCCTCTAAAAGCTGATTACTTGTCAACCCACCCGGTCCTATCGCTGGGCAGCCCGGTGCAAATGCCTGATCAAGTACATCAATATCGACGGATACATAGATATGATCCACTTTTTCCTCCAGGTATTGAATGGCAGACTTCATAACTTGAGCGATTCCCTGTTTTTTCACATCAGCCATCGAGAAGATTGTCACGCCCTGTTCACGTGCATACTGGTGGTAAAATGCACTGTTGGAATAATTTCTAATCCCGATCTGGACAAGATGCTCCCCTTTCAGAAGATCGGCTTCCAGCAATCTTCTGAAAGGAGTACCATTTGTCGGTCCCCCGTCCTCTGTATTGCGGAGATCATGATGCGCATCAAATTGGATGACACCAACCGCCCCTTTTTTTCCTGAAAGACCTTTGAGCGTGGAATAGGTGATGGAGTGATCTCCTCCAATAAAAATTGGAAGGCATGATGGATGCGCATCCATCAAGCACGATACCGCCTCTTCTATCCTGCGGTAGGATTCCTCCACAAGGGTGGCATGCATGACGATATCTCCCATATCAGACAGCTTTGGCGATGAAAGTAGCTCAGTCTCATCTTCTACAGCATAAGTGGAGTAAGACTGCAGCAACCTTCGAAACACGCCAGGCGTAAAGCTTGCACCTGAATGACTGATGGAAGGCTTGGAAAGAGGCACTCCAATCAGTGCGAGTCCCTCCACCGCCTTCTTCCCGTCCCACGACTGCAGAAGCTCCGCTGCCTTCGGATAATTCCGGTCCACAAATGCCGGTCCACCTGCTTTTTGCATGTAAGGAAGCCTATTCAAGATAGGCACCTCCCTTTGCTACCTCAAGGCCATTTTGGAAAACGGTATGCACATGATTCACCCCATAATGATAAGGAACGTATTGATAGTTCAGGGCGTTCCATACCACTACATCCGCTTTTCGACCGACCTTAAGTCTGCCGGACACATCGTCCTTATGAATGGCTTTAGCTGCATTGACCGTTACAGCGTTCCAGATCTCTTCACATGTCATCTTCAGCTTGAGCATGGCAAGATTCATGATGAATTGGATGTTTTCCGTTGGAGAGCTTCCAGGATTAAAGTCTGTCGCAAGCGCAACCGCTCCCCCTCCATTTATGATTTGACGCGCTTTGGCATAGGAATCTTTATTCAGATAAAAGGTAGTTCCTGGTAAGAGAACAGCTACCGTATCAGAGTTGCCGAACATTTCCACCGCTTGGTCCGACGCTGCGATAAGATGATCAGCGGAGGCTGCTCCAAGAATAATGGCCAGCTCCGTTCCGCCTAAAGAGACTATTTCATCCGCATGAATTTTCACCGCAAAGCCCGTCTCTTTGGCTAGTTCGAGGAATTTTTTTGATTGCTCGATTGTAAAGACGCCTTCCTCACAGAAAATATCCACAAACTCGGCGAGTTCTTTTTCTTTTATTTCCTGAAAGAGCTCTGACATTTCGAGAAGAAATGCGTCCGGGTTTTCCTTGTACTCCTTAGGTATCGCATGTGCGCCCAAAAACGTGGAGGCGATCTCCATGTTTGTGTCTTCTTTCAGCTTTTTCACTACCTCCAGCTGTTTCAATTCAGCATGCTTCTCCAAACCATAGCCGCTTTTTGCTTCTACTGTGGTGATGCCATAGCTGATCAATCTTTTAAGATGGAAAGTCGCTTTCTCATACAAATCTTCAAAGCTTGCATTTCGTGTAGCCTCTACGGTGGAGTGGATGCCCCCACCCTGCTTAAGGATTTCCAAGTATGGCACACCTTGTTGTTTTAATGCGATTTCATGCTCCCTTGATCCCCCGAAAACGAGATGGGTGTGTGGATCAACCAGTCCTGGTGTGACGAGCAGCCCCTGGCAATCTAGCACTTTTGAGCTTTCCAGACCTTCTGCTTCCACGGATGTGCCGATAAATGCTATGATGCCGTCCTTCCAGCCGATCGCCCCATTTTTAATATGTGGCAAATAACCCATCTGTTCTCCTTTGGCATGTGCGGAGTCATGATCCATTGTCAGAAGTTGGCCGCAATTGATTAAGAGAGTGTCAAGCTGCATTTTTTATTCACTCTCCTTCAACATTGGTATGTGAACACCTTTTTCTTTCGCCACTTTTTTGGCAAGCTCATATCCAGCGTCTGCATGACGGACTACACCCATCCCCGGATCGGAGGTTAATACTCGATCAAGTCTTCTTGCGGCCGCTTCCGTTCCATCGGCGACTATTACCATTCCTGCGTGGAGGGAGTATCCCATTCCGACCCCTCCGCCGTGATGGACGGATACCCAGCTCGCACCATTCACTCCATTGATAAGGGCGTTTAAAATCGGCCAGTCCGCCACTGCATCACTGCCATCGAGCATTGCTTCCGTTTCCCGGTTCGGCGATGCCACTGAGCCGCAGTCAAGATGATCGCGTCCAATGACAATCGGTGCAGACAGTTCCCCACTTGCTACCATCTCGTTGATGATTTTGCCGAAACGGGCCCGTTCTCCATATCCAAGCCAGCAGATACGGGAAGGCAGCCCTTGGAATGCCACCTTTTCCCGCGCCATTTTAATCCAGTTGCATAGGTGGTCATTATCCGCAAACTCCCTTAATATCACTTCATCCGTTTTATAGATGTCCTCCGGGTCTCCCGAAAGCGCCACCCAGCGGAACGGACCTTTACCTTCACAGAATTGAGGACGGATAAAGGCTGGCACAAACCCAGGGAAGTCAAAGGCGTCCTTCACTCCCTCGTCAAAAGCGACCTGGCGGATGTTATTCCCATAATCAAATGTGATTGCACCTTTTTCCTGAAGCTCAAGCATCGACTTGACATGAATGGCCATGCTTTCCTTCGCAAGCTTCACCAGTTTCTCAGACTCGGAGCTTCTGAGCGAGCACGCCTCTGTCAAAGTCATACCAACAGGGATATAGCCATTTAGCGGATCGTGGGCAGATGTCTGGTCTGTTAAAAGATCAGGTGTGAATCCCTTCGAAACAAGCTGTGGCAGGATTTCTGCCGCATTCCCTAAAAGCCCGATGGATAATGGCTTGCCTGCAGCCTTATACTCTTCAGCTTTTTTGATTGCCTCATCCAGGTTTGTCATTTTCACATCGCTATATCTCGTTTCAATGCGTCGGTCGATGCGGTGTTCATCCACCTCAATCGCAATACATACTCCGCCATTCATGGTTACTGCCAATGGCTGAGCCCCGCCCATTCCTCCAAGTCCGGCAGTAACAGTGATGGTGCCTTTAAGCGTATTGTTGAAATGTTGCTTTGCCGCTTCCGCAAAGGTTTCATAGGTACCCTGGAGAATCCCCTGTGTCCCGATGTAAATCCAGCTTCCGGCTGTCATTTGCCCATACATCATTAGGCCCTTCTTATCCAGCTCATGGAAGTGCTCCCAATTTGCCCATTTAGGGACCAGGTTTGAATTGGCCAAAAGTACGCGCGGGGCATCTTCATGACTGCGAAATACTGCAACAGGCTTACCAGATTGGATAAGAAGCGTTTCATCATTCTTCAATTCCTTCAAGGAGGCGACTATCGCATCAAAACTTTCCCAATTTCGTGCTGCTTTCCCTATTCCTCCGTACACCACAAGCTCACTCGGAATCTCTGCAACCTCAGGATCCAAATTGTTCATCAGCATCCGCAGCGCAGCCTCCTGCACCCAACCCTTCGTATTCAACTCACTCCCACGAGGTGCTCTGATTACATTTACTTTTTCCATCCTTCTTCATCCTCCCGTTTACTAGATTGTTATTTTGTATATATCACCTTAAAAGGTTTTGAAATTTACTGTACTAAAAAAAATTTTATGTTGGGGCCAGACCCCAGCAGGAATTTCACGCTCCGCACAGTACACTCCCCCGATGTTGCATCCATTCGGTGAGGGCTTCGATGTCCTTGGAGAAGATGCGGTCTTCGATGATGCTTGGTACGATGCCTCTTCCTTCCTGGTGCCATTTTTGCATGAGTGGGGCAGCAAGGTGAACTCCTCGGTATTCCACAGCTTGCATGGCGCACATCCATTCGATGGCCAGGACTCTCCTGACATTTGCTATGATCTGATGGGCGTGTCTTGCTCCAATGGTACCCATGCTTACATGATCTTCCTGATTCGCCGATGACGGAATGGAGTCCACACTTGCCGGATGAGCCAAGGTTTTGTTCTCCGACACCAGGGAAGCAGCACAATACTGCATGATCATGGCTCCCGATTGAAGCCCCGGCTTGGCACTAAGAAATGGCGGCAAGTCGTTCAATTGGGGATTTACCAATCGTTCTATCCGACGCTCTGATATATTGGCAAGCTCCGCCATTCCTAGTTTCAGGAAATCCATTGCGAATGCAATCGGCTGTCCGTGAAAGTTTCCACCTGAGATGACTTTTTCACCGTCACCAAAAATCAGAGGATTATCTGTCGCTGCATTCATTTCAATCTCAAGCTTCTCCTTCACATAGCCGAGGACCTGCCATGAGGCCCCATGCACCTGAGGGATGCACCTTAGTGAATACGCATCCTGAACACGCTTTTGGCCCTGACTTGTTACGAGCTTGCTCCCATGTAAAAGGGTTCTGATTCTTGCAGCCACTTCCACCTGTTCCGGATAACCCCTTACAAGATGCACATCTTCGTCCAATGCATCGACAATCCCTTCCAAACCTTCGAATGTCAGCGCGGCAATTGACTCCGCCTGAAATGCAAGCTTCTCAGCCTCTAGATATGCCACCACCCCGACAGCCGTCATTGCCTGGGTTCCATTAATGAGTGCCAGACCCTCTTTTGCCTTCAACTCAAGGGGTACGATCCCTTTTTTAGCCAATACAACACTCGTATGAACCTTTTCGCCATGATAAAACACTTCTCCTTCTCCTAGCAGTGTCAATGCAAGATGGGATAGGGGAGCCAGATCTCCACTAGCCCCTAGAGAGCCTTGCTGAGGGACGACCGGATGGATTCCCTCATTTACATACTCCAGCAGGCGTTCAATGATAACTGGCCTTACACCCGAAAAGCCCTTCAATAATGCATTTGCACGAAGGACAAGCATCGCTCTTCCAATCACTTCAGAAAAAGCTTCCCCAACCCCGCAAGCATGGGAATGGATAAGATGCTTCTGCAATATTTCAGTTTCTTCAACCGGGATAAGCACATCACTGAATTTCCCAAATCCAGTCGTAATTCCGTACACCACTTGACCTTCCAGCACTATATTCTCCACAGCCGCCCTGCTTCCGACTACCCGCTGCATCGCTTCCTTACAAGGCGCCACCTTCTCCTTATCAAACAAAATCGCCTTCATTTTCTCCAAAGTCAACGACTGCCCATTTAATATAATCACATGAATCATTCCTCTCTCTAATCAATAAAAATACAAAAGAGGGCCGCACTTTAACAAACGTTAAACGTTCATTAAAGTACAGCCCCCTATAAATCAGCAACTATGGGCATAGTTTCTATTTAAATGTGATTGATGCCAAGTCCAATTGTCTCATGCTCCGATCCTCGCACTGGAGCACCAATTGTCCCATAAAGCGCAACTGCAATCCAGTCGCCCTCTTCCACCTCTTCATACGGGTTTCCCCTTACCACTGCAAACCGAAGACCAACTGTACGCATCACTGAACCAAGCTGAACCTGACCGCGTGTTACGCCGCTTAAGGCATCCATGATAGCATGGTAGAGAGCATGTGTTTCCCTATAGCCATCGGATTTGATGATTCCTTCCCTTTTGGCTGCCGTTTCTATAGCAGCTACCACCTTTTGGGAATCCATTGAGCCAACTTTTCCTAAACATGTACTCCATTGCTCCGGAAGAGTAAAAATAAATTCATCCTTTTCCGTACTCATCGAGAGCAGCACGGCAAACTTTCCAATTCTGCGTTCTATAGCTAAGACCATCTGCATTTTCCTCAATACTGAAAATTTTCTAATAACTATCAACTAGTTTAAGTTTAAAATTGAATAAGCTTTCCTGTCAAGTTATAGATTTTCATATTCTTTATGAATCATAAAATATTGCAGTCCTTTTGTAGAAGCTAGAGCCAGTTCCTTGTTTTCCTTTGCCAAAGCAAAATTTTTCTTATTCTTGGCTCTCTCTGTTTCAATCACATGATTCATCCAGTCCTTTTTGAGACTTCCTTTCAACTCTTCCACCTTTGCATCATCTTTTTCCATAGCGGCAATGGCGGCAAGGACATAATTTTTCATATCCTGCTGGTCGATTAATTCAACCTCTTCTTTAGCCCTTACGATATTTCCGGCACGCAAATAATACTGAGCCCGGAATATTGCAGTCTTTTTACCCTTCCACTTCTTTTCAAGGTCTTCCAGCTGCTTTTTCGCTTCAGGCAGATTTCCGTTCGCGAGCTCCAAAATGAAGCCGTAGTATGGCTCATGCCTTTTCTTTTGCAGGTACTTTTCTATTCTTACCACATCTCTTGAAAGAAACATGAATCGGATGTCCTGAAAAGATAAAGCAAAGAATGCAACAACAAGAAGTGCGACAAAAATCCAGAAATTAAAGGCAATATTCATGAACCCAAGAACAATTCCAATCGCAAAACCGATGACTATAAGCAGTAATAAATGTTTCATCTATTTCTATTTTCCCTTCTCTTCACCGTTAGATCGATTTGACCATCCCGCCATCCACAAGGAAGGAGCTTCCGGTCATATAGCTGTTCGCATCAGATACAAGGAAGGTAACGACCTTTGCGAACTCTTCCGGCTCCCCGTATCGACCAAGGGGAATTGTATTTTTCATTTTCTCTTCCATTTCACCCTTTGTGATTCCTTGTTTTTCCGCGTTGACTTCATCCAGAAACGCAACTCGGTCCGTAGCTATTCTGCCTGGTGCCACCGTGTTAATGAGGATACGGTCCTTCGCCAGCTCACTAGCCAACGTTTTCGTCATTCCGACAATCCCTGTCCGGAACGTATTGGATAAAAGCAAACCCGGAATCGGCTCTTTGATAGACGATGACGCTATATTGATAATCTTCCCGCCATTTTTCTTCAGATGTGGCAGTGCCTCGCGAATCATTCTCACATAGCTTAATAGGTTCAATTCAAAAGATTGCTGCCACTGCTCATCTGTTATCTGCTCAAACGTACCGGCAGGGGGACCACCAGCGTTATTTATTAGGATGTCCAATTGCCCAAAAGAATCAACTGTATGCTGCACGGCTTGTTTAATTTGATCAGGTTGCGTGATATCTGTCCGGATATACCTCACCTTACCGCCCTGCAGATTTTCGAGTTCAGTTTGAACCTCATTCAGTTTTTCTTCATTCCGGCTTGCAAGTACGACATTCATCCCTTCTTTCACAAAAACTGTGGCAATCGCTTTGCCCAACCCTTGGCTCGATGCCATTACAAGTGCTGTTTTACCTTCAAGATTCAATTCCATATGTACACGTCCTTTCAAAATATGTATCTACTTTATTATAGCGCTTACTTTATCCGGTGTAACGTATTTGATTACTCAGATAAGGAAGTAATATCGATGGTGGTGTTATATGAAAAATAAAAGAACCGCAATCTAAAATCGCGGTTCTTTCCAAGTAGACAATTTATAAACATTCCTTTTCCACCAACTCGATCAGTTTTTTCAGCATGTTGACCGAGGTATCGAGGGTCAGGGAATAAATCCGCTGTGTCCCCTTCTGTTCAATGGAAACCAGCTTATTGTCTCTTAATATTTTCAAATGGTGGGAGATTGCCGGCCTTGATAACCGGGAAGACTCCGCGATTTCATTTACGGTAAGTGATTCCTGTTCAGCAAGCAGAAGGATGATATCCTGTCTCGCTTCATCGGCTAGCACCTGAAATAAAGGGATACAATCCCGGAAAGTTTGAATAGCACTTTGATTCATAGTCCAACACCTTCATCCTGCATCTTTGCCTATAGTATACCAAGAAACTGGCAGCTTCGGACATTATCTTCTATTTTTTTGCCTGCACGCTCCGGACAATATTGGTTACTGCTTCTCTTGGAAGGAACCGGATCAGTTTGGTAAGGAATTTGTTCTGCATCCCTGGCACAACAATAACTTTTCCCTTTTTGAACTCCCGGTATGCCACTTGCGCAACAATTTCCGCAGATGACAAGGATCCGTCGAACAGCTTGGATTTACCTAGATCTGCCCTGTCACCAAAGCCTGTTTCAGTAGGTCCCGGACATAATGCAGACACTGTAATATTCGTTCCCTTCACTTCATTTGCCAATGCTTCTGAAAAGGAGAGAACAAATGCTTTCGTCGCATAATATACGGCCATAAACGGTCCGGGCATAAAAGCAGCAACAGATGCCACATTCAGAATGCCACCACGGTCCCTCTCAAGCATCCCTGGTAAAAACAATTTGGAGAGAAGTGTAAGGCTTCGAACATTCAAGTCAATCATTCCGAGTTCGTCTTTTACATCCGTCGTCACGAAATCCCCAAATAATCCATATCCTGCATTGTTTACAAGTACATCTACCTTTACATTTTCGTCCTTCAGCTCTTGTGCCAATTGATGAATGGCATCCTCATTGGATATGTCCTTAGCTTTCACTTTCACCTCGACCGCGTATTTCTCCCTAAGCTCTGCTGCCAGCATTTCCAACTTATCCACACTTCTCGCTACTAAAATCAAGGAATACTTATCTTTCGCAAAATGGTACGCAAGCTCTTTACCTATGCCATTTGAAGCACCTGTAATTAATACTGTTTGATTATTCATCTATTTATCTTCCTTTCCGTTCGTATAATTAAATGTTTAAACATTTAAACATAATATACATAATTTTATCCAACCTGTAAACTTTGAAGTGTTTCCAAATTTTTTCATGCCATTAACCATGCCTCATCCCTTACAAAACGGAACAACCGGTTAAAAGGATAACCGGTTGTTTCAGTTTTCTACTCCTCTTCAAACAGCGGAATTCTTAATTCGCCTTCATCAAACATGTATACATTATAGGCACCTTCTGCCTTAAGAGTGACTTTTTCAATCTCGTTCTGGATGCCTCTAGGGAATATCTCCGCATTAAACAGCTCAAATTCTCCTTCTATGTCTGGAGGTATGTGATTACCCATATAATGCAACTCCAGATACTCCCCGTTTTCTCCGACTACATTCCAATTGAATTGCTTTTCACTTTTGCCCTTATTTTTAACTGCATTTATTAGGATTTGATAGCTTTTGTCTTCATCCCCATTCTCTTTATGCCTTACAGTCAAATCCTTCAGAGTCAACCCTTCCAGTTCAATATTTAGTGGTTTATTTTCAGCTTCCTCCAAAGGGAGGGAAAGTGAGACAAATGAAGGCTCGTTGTAATGAATATTCCTGACATCGGCGAAGTAAGGGCCATTCGCCGATGTTTTTCCGAGATTTTCATATTTTTCATAGTCATAATGATAAAGGGAGTAGTCCTGGGTGATCAATTCACCTGGTGTCCATTCCATCATTTGAGAGTGAAAGTAGAGTGGAACCATATATTGACCTTCCTGATTTAGCAATTGAATGTCAGCGTAGGCGTTTTGATAGCGTTCCAGAACAGGATCAGCATCTTTTGTTTCCTTCAAAAGGTTTTCCAGCCGCCTCTTTTCTTCTTCCTTCAATCTAACATGGTAAGTCAATCGGCTTCCATGCTTTCCATAGATCATCTTGAGGAACTCTACCTCTATCTTTCCATCAATCTCCTTAATTTCATTCAATTCCACTACTTTAAGATTATCCTCCACTTTGTCATACCTAATGGGTACTTCTAAGTCCCAATTGCCTGGAATGCCATGCATTCTGCTAAAATTGAATTTAAGGACAAACTTATCCGGCAGCTTATCCTCCTCTACAGCCTTGATAACAAATGATTGGCGCTCATCTTCTTCCTGGTCTGTTTCATTCCCCTGCGGTGTATAGAACATGCTGCCTAACGGCTGAGACACTTCAATCGGATATTTCTTTCCTTTTTCATCGATAAGCTCCACTGCATTGAGCTCGTATATATCAAAATCCATAAAATTAGGAATGATTTGATCTTTCCTTTTAGCCTCATAATAGACCACCATATGTAAAGGATCGATATCCACACTTGTCACTTCAAACGACACATCTTCATCTGTTGCCTTATACGTACCTTCCGTCCAGACGTTGTAGATGGTGCCATACTCTATGTACGTGGCCACTTTATTCGCCAAAGGCTTCAGGTTAGGTACCACGATAGCCCCAATCATGAAGACTGCAGCCATGATCCCTATCACACCAAGCTGGTATTTCCAGGTGCGGTGCTTTGGCACTTTTTTTGCATATGGAGTAAGTTTGTTCAGTACTCTCCTATTGAAATCCTCTTCCAGTTTCGGTGAATGGATGACGTCCTCCAAGCCTCTTTTCTCCGCTTTCAAGCTTATCAGGACTTCTCGACAGGAAGGGCAGAACTCCAGATGGTCCTCAAATTCTTCTTTTTCCTCTTCCTTAAGGTCTTCATCAAAATATTGAATAAGCTCTTCGAAAGAAAGGCATTCTTCATTGCCAGTCTCCGCATCAAACTCCAGCAGTCTTCCTCTTATAGCCTTAAGTGATTGCTGATATCTCCCTTTGATGTCCTCTACCTGTTCATCCAGGAACACTGCAAGCTTTTCAGGTGTTTCTGCAAGAGCATGGTGAAGCAGGAATTCAAAGCGGTTGTTGCTCTCAAGATTTGCAATCGCTTCTTCTATCTCAAGAAAACGAGGATTGTAGAATTGGATATAGTCCTCTGGGGTGGTTTTCCTGGAAGAAGCCACCTCCGATTTGATAAGTGTGAGTGTCTGGCGGTAAAGCCAATCGGAAAAGAACTCCTTCTCTTCATACTGGGCTAGCCTTTCATAGGCCGCAATAAAACTGTTTTCCACCAATCTCTCCGCTTCGCCCTCGGAACCTACCATCCTGAGAGTTACGCCATACAATCTGTTTTTATATCGTTCAATGATAGAATCATAGGCATCCTTGTTGCCGTCTAAAATACTTTTAACCTTCACTGTCTCCTCGATCATTCCATCTTCCACCCTTTTAAATAGTTCTCGGTGACTTTTTTATCTCTCAATCCATTATACCATTCCCTTCCTTATTTTCACTGAATTATGCGAACATTTACAAAAAGGCAGAAGCGAACCTGAATTTCAAAGGTTAACTTCTGCCTTTTTCATTAATCCAAAGGGACGTTTATCGGTTCAGGAAGCAACACGGTTTTATCGATGGAAAGGAAATCAAGGTTGACTGATTGAACACTGTCCGAAGCACCTGTCATTTCAAATTCCAATTCGAATCCTCCTTCATCATTTATCGACGAATAACTTGTTTCAGCATCCTGCCCAGTTCTCTCCCACTCTACCGTTATTGCATGTTCGATGCTGGTTTTACCAGTTACCTTCACTTTCAGCATCCCATCAATCAGTTTTGCTGTATAGCCGGTAAGGATCCACTCATCAGTCGCCTTTTTGTCCAATATGTGCGTTCCCTGTTCAATATCCAGGTTAAATTGCGCAACCACTGGTTCCTTTACTGAAAATCCGTTCAGCTCAAAAATATGTTTTTCTCCTTCTTTATTATTTTCAGATGGCCTTTCCCCTCTTTCAGTTAAACTAAATTCCGTTTCCATCAAAAAGTGATTACCGTTGGTGGAAGAGACACTGGCACCACTGTAAAGCAATACCCTTCCCGCTACAGTTTTTACATTGTAAATCGGCTCAAGCCAGAAGTGGAATTCTTCACGCCCCTTCATGGAACTCTGAACCCTAGCCATTTCCTCATCAGAAAATGTTGACTCGAGCGTCAGCATTTTTGCATTTGGTGCATTTATCCATTCAAGCAGCTGCAGTTGATATAGACCTTCTATTCCAAGCGTATCATCTAACTTAAGCATCGTGGTTTCTTTTTTGGATTCTGTCATATCTATAGGTATAGAAAATGACCAATTTCCCTTTTCAGCCATTATTTCATTGATTTCAATGTCAACTGCTAAATGATTAGGGGGGGCGTCACGAGGAAATAAAATTATCGAACCATTCCAACTATCTGGTCTCGTAAAATCTAGGTTTTCAAAAGGAACTTCTTTACCATTCTCTGATTTAAGGATAATGGAAGGAAGCTCATAGTCTTTGGACACCAGAACATTATTCATTTCATTATCTAGCAGATTACCTCTGAATCTTTCCAGCATTTCCTCTGTAGGTTCTATTTCATAAAAAATTTCTATTTTGACAGGGCTTGCGCTTACTTCTGTGATGTTGAAAGTCACACCATTGTCTTCCACACTATATAAGGCTTTTTCAACATTCTGTTGTCCTGGTTCACCGACTACTGACCCTTCTCCAAAGAAAGTGTTCAGCTGCGGATACATCGACGCACCTAGTCCAAATGCCAACACAATACTTGCAGCAGTTAAAAACTGAAATTTCCATGACCGCTTTTTCTTTATATTTGTATAGGGCTTTAAATCTTTCATGACGTGTTGATCGAAATCATGCGGAAGTTTCGGTGCTTGAATGGCCTCTAGTAAAAATGCATCCTCTCTTTTTAAAGCATCCAGCACCTCCCGACACACCGGGCAGAACTCCAGATGCTTTTCAACCATTTTGGATTCTGTCTCATCCAGGATTCCGTCAAAATAGGCTGCCAATGTATCAAAATTAAAGCATTTCATGAAAATACCCTCCTTTCTGCTGCATAAGCTCTTTTCTCATCTTTTTCTTTGCTCTGTGAATTTTGTTCCTCACCGTACTGATGGGCTGCCCCATAAGTTCACTTATTTCCTCGTAGCTTAGATCTCTCGTGTATTTCAATAGAAGAATCATTCTGTCTTCCTGTGGTAAAAGCTCCAACAGCTTATCCAAATGTTCATATTTTTCTTTTTGCAAATACTGGCTCTCAGGTGTAACTGCCGGGTTTGATTGATTAGATTCTTCCTGCAGCTCCACTAGCTGAAACCTCTTCTTCCGGAACTGGTCCATGCAATGATTAATGGACAAACGGTACAGCCAGCTTGCAAAGCTTCCTGTGCTTTCATACTTTTCAAGCTGTGAATAGGCCTTGATCAAACATTCCTGTACCAGGTCTTTTGCATCCTCGGGATTTTTCACCATTCTTAAAATGACTGCATAAAGCTTGTTACTGTAGCGGTTTATCAGGAAGGAATAGGCCTGCTTATCCCCTCGAAGCACTTCTTTTATATAATAGGAATCGTCCTGCATCCTCTAACCTCACTTCACATCTGACTTTCATTATGTATAACGAGATGAGCTTTTAAAAAATCTCATTTTTTTATTAAAATTTCTATTACCATTATACAAAAAGAAGCCGCAGGGCCTGCGACTTCTTTTTTCATGCTCAATATTTGTTAAGATAAAAAAATTTAGCGAATATTTCTCTTCTTTTCTCATCTATTGAAGCATGCTTGTTTAAAACATCCTGGTTCTTTTTACTACCGAAAATGAGTGACAGCATTGTTTTCATCCTCCATCATCCCTTTGATTTGTTATAACCAAATTATAGAATGATCAGGATTTAATTAATACGTACTGCAGGATGGTTTACACTCGTTCTTTCAACCATTATTTCCTCCCGCTAAGTAAGGATGGAATCTACGACTTGTGGCGGAGGAAAAGTACCCATGCAAAAAGGAGATGTGTCCGACACATCTCCTTTTATTGCGAAGGCAGCATTTGGGTAAGGTCGCCTTCATGATTAATTAGTTGTGGCTGCTAGGTTTCTATTATGAAAAGGGGAGTATTTCACGACATGGAAAAGGTGCAGCCTATCCTTGTTGCAACAAGGCTTTAAAGAACAACCTTATAACCATACTATACTTCCTTTTTATTAACCCAAAATAAACAAATTTTAAATCTTTTGTAAATTAGAAAACTCTTACTGCCTTCACCGCCCGTGGCTTCCAATAGGTATTCATCGTTGCATAGGCAACTCCGGTTGAAGTGGCAGAATGCAGAATGGTGCTTCCGTCCACAACGATGGAAACGTGATTGATTGTTCCATTTCCGTCTGTATCAAAGAAAACCAAGTCCCCTTTTCGCACTTGTGATAGCGGAACTTCCTTCCCGACATTCGCTTGCTGAGCAGATGTTCTTGGCAGGCTGATCCCATTTTCCTGAAATACTCTTAAAGTGAAGGAGGAGCAGTCAAATGCATCTGTTCTTGTAGTCGATGCACCATACAGATAGCCGGCACCTAAATATTTCTTCCCGCTTTCAATGATCGCATTCGCTTTGGTCTGCCAAGCGGTATCCCCACTTACAGGTATAGTTTGTCCTGCACCCGGTATTGAAATAACCTGTCCTACATAAATGCGATTGGCATCCTTGATTGAAGGATTGGCATTCAATAATGCCTGCAGGGTTACTTTGTGGCGTTGTGCCACTATGGATAGCGAATCACCACTTTTGATGGTGTATGTACTCGTCGTAACCGGTGCCGGCTGACTCGGTGTGCTTGCAGCTGGTGCAGAGCCGTTCGGGACCGTAATTTTTTGACCCACATAGATTCGGTTTGCATCTTTTATGCCTGGGTTTAAACTGAGTAATCCGTTCAATGTAGTCTCGTGGCTTTTTGCAATAGCAGATAATGAATCTCCGGATTTAACAGTATAGTCAGCAGCAAAAGCTTGTCCGGAAAACAAGAATGTCGTTACAAGGGCTCCTGCCATGATTTTCTTTTTCATGATGTACAATTCTCCTCTATTCTCACAATTTGTTAATCAATACAAAATTATCTTAGCATGAATTTTCCAACAAATAACGCTAATATAATTTCCTATAATACCATAATATGGATAAAAAATACCCCTGGCTATTTTCCCAGGAGTATAAATTCTTATATTCCAGCTGAACGCTGCAGTCTTTTGGCAATTTCCATAAAATCTTCCGGTGATATTCCAGGTGCAAACTCCTCAGGAAGATCTTCCAAATCAGGGATTGGGCCTCCTTGAGGGGTGCCTTGAATTACTTCAAGCTTACCACCGTCCTCCGGATGACTGCCTTTCCAAATGAGCGCGACGTCCTTGTAATCATTTTCGCTAAAGGTGTACAGCTTTCGATGAATTCCTTCTGCTTCAAATTTTCTTGTTGTTTCGAATGCCCTGTTCTCTAAAGAAGGGATTGGAACCATTTTCGTTATGTCAACACCTGTCGCGATTTCCAATGCTTTTGCATAGGCGACGACATGAACGCCTCCTCTTACAAGGAGATACCCGATCATCTCTCTTGCTACAGGATTATCTGTCATCTCATACACCCTCATCTTATGGGTTCTTGCCCCACACTCCAGAAAGAAATTATGAAGCAGGTCAAGAACGAGATTACCGCTGTTAAAAACATTATCCCCCGTCCATGCTCTCCCCATGGAATCAGCCGGCATTCCTGTTTGTGCATTAACGATATAGTGGTGGGTGTTTCGAAGGTCTTTGGTATTTCTCAAAGGGGCTGCATTCGGGTTCGCAGGATACGTTACACCCTTCAGCATCAAATTTATTGTATTTGTCACAAGTTCTACATGTCCGAATTCCTCGGCTGTAATGCTTGCAACCAGATCATAAAATGGTTTCAGCTTTTTCTTATTACGAAAATTGAAAGATTGGAACATGTAGTTATTCAGGGTGGACATCTCACCGAACTTCCCGCCAAGCAGCTCCTGCACCGCTGCCGCTCCATTCGGATCTGGACTTTTGGGCATCGGCAATTCGATCTGCAGTTTATTTATCCTTTTAATCACGGTATTCCCTCCCTTGCACTAGCAATTAAATATCGCTATTTACTTTTATGTTTTATGGGTTCTGTCCTATTACAATCTCCGAAAAGAGTTCCAATCTCTAGGGCATACGCCCATACATCCTGGGTGTTTGCAACATAAAGTATCGTATCTTAGCTTGAAAGGAGATACGTTTAATGAGTAAAGCAGAAGGCGGAAGATGCGATCAACATGGCTCTGGTTTCACATTATTCATCATTTTGTTCATTCTTCTAGTGATAATAGGTGCAGCTTACCTTTGTTAATAATGGGTGATGTATGAAACGTAGAGATTTTCTCTGCGTTTTTCATTTTAATATCATAAATAAACATAATTTACTCAAATATAGGCTAGCATAAGTGTAGATTAAGTGTTGGTTGGAGGAATATTAGCAATGAATACATCCCTGCCTATTACCCAAAAAAGAATAGCAATTTCACATCCGCAGGAGTTCGATTGTTCTGAGGCACGGTTCTGGAATTACAATAAAATGAGTTTGTACGATGAATAAGTCTTTGGAAAGGTTGTTATGGAGCATTGCCTTACCAGGATTCGGCCAATTATTGAACAAACGGTATATCAAGGGCATTGTATTCATTTTTTTAGAGGTCCTCATTAATGTACAAGCCAACTTCAACTCCGTTATCATGTATAGTTTCAATGGTGAAATCAAGCGGGCTTTTGAAGAGGCAAACTATTTGTGGTTGATGTTCTATCCTTGCCTGTACTTTTTTGCGATGTGGGATGCATATAAGGATGCCGGTGGTGGAAGCGCGCCTTTTTCCTACCTGCCATTTGTAAGCTGTGCCTATTTTGTCACTGTAGGCCTTATGCTATCAGCAAAGATAAAAGTGTACGGAACAATTCTTGGACCAGTCTGGCTCCCAATGGTTTTTGTCATACCTGGAATTGCATTTGGACTACTCGTAAGAGAGATACTCATGCATTACTACACTGAATAATCTAGAGAAGGAGTGAGCATTCTTGCCTTATGCTACTACAAGGGATAATGTCGATATCTACTACCGTCTTATTGGAAGTGGATCCCTCACACTTGTCTTTATTCACCCTCCAGGAATGGGGCACATTACCTTCACCCAACAGCTATCATTGGCTAAGAGATATCGGTTATTGCTACTGGACCTGCGAGGAAATGGAAAAAGCGGCAGCAATCAAAAGAAGATTCACTTCCCATTACTCGCTCAGGACATTTACGATGTTTGCCAGCAGTTGGAACTGAATAGATTGATATTGATAGGCTATTCAAATGGCGCATCCATTGCCATGGAATTTGCCATCACTTACCCAAGTCTTGCAAAGGGGCTCATACTAGTTGGGGCTTTCCCTAAAGTTAATTCCTCCCTATTATTTGGAGAGTTTCTTCTTGGCATTCTTGCGGCAAAGCTTCATGCTGTACCGCTTTTGGCAAAAGTTATCGGAAATGCCCACGCCTACACAAAGGAATTCGGAATGGAACTTGAAACTTACATAAATAAAACAGATGCCAATATTCTTTCTCAGATGTATCAAGAGGGAATGAGGTATGATTGCACAACAAGAATCGCTGATATCAAAGCACCGATTCTGCTTGTTTATGGACAAAGGGATTACTATGTCCACCACTATCAGAATGAATTCAAATCTTTCCACCCCGAGACGCAAGTCATTTATATCGGAAAAGCCAAACACCAGGTTCCCACAAAATTCCCGGACGAATTCAATGCCGTTGTACACTCTTTCATCAGGAAAATTACTATTCCCTAAAAAAGCAAAGACCTCATGCAGTTAGCATATGGTCCATGGATACTTATTTTGTAGGAATAATTATTTTTTGTATTTCAAGAGCCTTTGCTATGTGAATCTTACTTTGAACGCGACTGGTTGCATATGGGAATAAACAATTATGCGCAATTCTCATCCTCGTTAATGTGGTCTGAAGCGTTGCTTGGGCATCCTTCTCACGGCCCAATTGAATATTGGTCATATCCACCATGGCACGAAGGACATTTTCAAGTGCTTTCCTGAGCTGGTCCTGCTGCAGCCCTGCCCCGTCTTTTACCAATAGCCTAACCATTTCATTGGCGTACACATTCATTTTTTCCATACTCTCCACTTTCGTTTTCATCGCACAATCCCCCTTGGCTCATTGTATTTGCAACAAAAACTTACTATACCATTATTTTTTTCTAGACTTCTAAATCATTTTTCGCCGATGCCTTCCCCAATCCCTGCCTCTCGACAAAAGAAGTGAAGAACTTACCTTTTTCGAGTTAACCATCCCTTATTTAAAGATGTACAATATATGCCTCTTTTCGTTTAACGAAGTTTTTTACGATAATACCTCCTTTTTACACATAACCTATTTTCTTACAGTTCATTTTCCTTTATAATGGGATATATCGTTAGAGGGAGTGAACATGATGAAACTTATACAACTTGCAGTAGAAAAAAAGCGCAATCAGATGATGCAGACTGCTAAAAAAACAGGTTTAACCTCTAATGAAACGATAAAATTAAGTCAAGAACTGGATGAAATGATGAACATTCTCATTCCTCCAACAATTGATTTTACAACTGATCAGCGTACAAGGAAAAACAATCTCAAGCGATAATACCTATTGAAACTTTAATAAAAACCTTTATAATTAATTAAAATTCATGTAAAAGCCATTAATGAAAAAGAGAGTAGCTTATCGGCGGGACAATAGCGAGTTAGGGACGGTGGAAGCCTAATGCGATGCGATAAGGGAAGCGCACTTTGGAAATGGATCAGGTTTATCCCCTTTAGCGGATAAAAGAGGCTTTTCATTTTGGGAAAAGCAATAAGAGTGGTACCGCGGGATTACAAAGCTCGTCTCTTCATTAAGTTGAAGGGACGGGCTTTTTTATATTTTCAAAAAGGAGAGTGTTAGTTATGGACATCAAACAGATGATAGCTGAATCCATTCAGCATGCATTTCCGGAACTGTCGATTGAACAGATTGCCAGTAGAATCGAGAAGCCAAAGTACGCACAGCACGGAGATTATGCCTTCCCGGTATTTGACCTTGCCAAATTAAAAAAACAGGCACCACCAGCCATTGCAACGTCCCTTTCCTCCATGATTCATCATCCATGGGTGATGAAAACGGAAGCAGTTGGCCCTTATGTCAATTTCTTTTTGCAGAAAGAAAAGGTCCAGAAGGAAATTGTTTCAACCATTATTGCTTCGGGAAAAGATTTTGGAAACCTTCAAATCGGGAAGGGAGAAAACGTTGTACTCGACCTTTCCTCCCCCAATATCGCCAAGCCATTCTCCATGGGACATCTGCGATCCACGGTTATCGGCAATTCACTGGCAAACATTCTGGAGAAATGTGGCTATCAAACGGTCCGCATCAACTACCTGGGAGATTGGGGTACTCAGTTTGGAAAGCTTATTGCCGCCTATTTAAAATGGGGGTCAGCGGAAGCCGTCCGGAAAAACCCAATACCTGAACTATTAAAATTGTATGTGAAGTTCCATCAAGAAGCCGAAACCGATCCGTCATTGGATGACGAGGGACGGCTATGGTTCAAAAGATTGGAGGACGGAAATGAGGAAGCATTGGCCCTGTGGAATTGGTTTCGCGAGGAGTCTCTCCATGAATTCCAGCGAATCTATGATCTGCTCGGCATCGAATTTGATTCCTTTAACGGGGAAGCTTTTTATAACGATAAAATGGAGGCTATCATCAATCGTTTAAAAGAGTTGAATCTATTAACACTCTCGGAAGGTGCCGAAGTGGTCGAACTGGATGAAAGCCTGTCCTTGCCTCCATGCTTGATCAGAAAATCGGACGGCGCAACACTTTACGCAACCCGGGATCTGGCTGCCGCCTTTTATCGGAAAAAGGAGTATAACTTCGCAAAAGCTCTTTATATCGTCGGCCAGGAGCAGACTGTCCATTTCCAACAAGTAAAATCTGTTGTTCAAAAAATGGGAGAACGCTGGGCAGAGGATATGCACCATATCCCGTTTGGCCTTTTATTGAAGGATGGTAAGAAAATGTCCACCCGGAAAGGAAAAATAATACTCCTGGAAAAAGTGATTCAAGAGGCCATTGAACTTGCAGAAAGCAATATTGCAGCCAAGAATCCTCATCTACCGAACAAGCAGGAGGTTGCAAGACTTGTGGGAGTCGGCGCCATCATCTTTCACGATCTGAAAAATTTCAGATTGAACTCCATTGAATTCTCATTGGCAGATATGCTCAAATTTGAAGGGGAAACCGGCCCTTATGTACAATACACCCATGCCCGGGCATGTTCCATTTTAAGAAAAGCCTCCTGGTCTGCTCCAGGGCATGCTCCATCACAAGGACTTAATGATGACTATTCCTGGAATCTTTCAAAATTACTATATGAGTTTCCGGGGACATTGACGAAAGCTTGTGAGGGTTTCGACCCATCCATTATTGCAAAGTATATTGTGGATGTTTGTCAAAGCTTCAACAGTTGGTACGGCCATCAGAAATTCCTGACAGAGGATGAGGAAAAAGGGAGTAGACTTTCATTAGTGTATGCTACGACACTCGTTATCCAGGAAAGCTTACATTTATTAGGAATGGGTGCTCCTGAAGAAATGTAATGACATTCTCTGTAAATATTACATCCCAGCACATGAAACCTGCCACTCTCTCATATATTATAGTAATAATCTATTGGGGGGATGCCTATGAAATGGCTGGTATGGTTTCATGTCTTGGTTGCAATCGTCGGAATTGGCCCCACATTTTTCGGAAATATTCTATTGCGAAAACATCAAACCATCACTGACCTGCGACATAACATACTTCTGCAGCACAAACTGGATTATTTCCCAAAAATCGGTGGAACAATCGCTGTCATTACCGGTATTCTGCTCGTAATATTTGGGGAATATGGTTCCATTCTCCAGTTCTGGCTTTTTGCACCCCTTCTGCTTTACCTTGCCATTCAGGTCCTTGTAATAGGTTTTATTTCTCCACGACTATATGAACTCCAGCAGTGGTTGCTTCATCCGGATAATCGAGCTTCCACCCAATTGCCTCTTAAACATGTGTTAGGCTTGAATGCCCTCAGTAATCTGTATATGTTCGTATCATTCCTGGGCTTCTTGATTTTCCTGCTGATGGTCGTCAAACCGACATGAAAAATAGGTCAGTTCCTTACCCCCTCTTTGGATGACAAATGAGTCTAAGGCATTGACCTATTTTTTTGTACATCAATCTGCCCAGGCTTTACGGTTTTTATAGTTAGATTCCGTTCCAAAATAACTGTTCAAGAGCAGCTCCATTTTTTCCAGATCCGATCGAGTCACAACCTGATCCCTCTCATCCCAGTAGACGGTGGAAACAAAATAATATTTTTTCACGCGGGAAAAAAGCACCTTGGAATGAGGGAACGTATCAAAGAAGCCAATCATTTGCCCTTTTTTCATATAGGAAACGTTCAACAATTTCATTTTTTACTACCTTCTTTTTTAGGTGTCGTTCGAAGTAAATCTTTTCTTCTTCTATACCACCTTCCGCTCATAAAAAAACTGCCTATCCAATGAAAGGCAGTAGCTTGTGTTAAATATCTCTCCGTAAAGCTTTTAATACATCTATTCTTGTAGCCTTTGCAGCAGGTTTCAGACCTGATAGAATGGCAACGACCAAACTGATTCCCACACAGATTGCAGTCAATGACCACGGAATATAAGAAAGCATAACCTCTGTACCCATCTCTTCGTTGAACACCATCTTAATAATATGAGGCAATGCCAGATTTACACCAAAACTGATCATGTAGGAGGCAGCTGTCCCAATTAATGCTCCGATGATTCCAATATAGGCGCTTTCCATCAGGAAAAGACTCTTGATCATTTTCGGGCTTCCGCCAATCGCTTTCATGATTCCGATATCCTGGGTCCGCTCGGTAACTGCCATGCTCATCGTATTGAAAATCCCGATAGAAGCGATGATGACGGCAATGGTTCCCACAAACAAAAGACCGACTTTCAAAACCGCAAACAATAGATTGATTTCCTTTAGCTGCTCAATTGGAGAGTACGCATAATATCCATCCGCCCTAGCATTATCAAGTATACCTTGTACATGTTCCATGTCTGTTGCATATACACCAAGATAGGAATAGGAAGATTCCTGGCTTTTCAAAGTCTCCCTCGCCTCTTCAGAAATGGATGGATCTAACAAAGCGCCATACGCAGTTCCTGTAAAATCTTCAATTTCCTTCATTTTCTCTTCCGTAATATTGACAAAATTCTGGTAGCTGTTTTTATTGACAGGCTCTTCCGCAATCCCGACAATCGTAAGCGTGAATTCCTTCGTTTCTTTTTTCTCATCGAAAAACTGCGGGATCGACAAAATTATCTCTTTTCCAATCAGACTATCCTGGTATTCCTGATACTGACCGTCCACTTCCTTGCCAAACGTTTCCTTTAGATGATACCCGACCACCACCTCATTCGGAGATTCAGGCATGCGCCCTTCAGACAGGGAAAATCCCGCTTTTTTCTCAGATGGATAGTGCACGACCCTTGTTTCGGGATAACTTGCAAAGTCCTCCAAGGTATAGAAGGATTCCCAGTTATCCAGTTGCTTCCGGCGAACAACAGTATGCACATTTTCCATTTCCTCAAAGTATTCAATATCGCTTTGGGTAAGTCTTGCGCTTGTCTCAGGATTATCTCCGTTACTTTTTCCGCTGACCTCGACCTCGGTTACCACACCGTTTTGCGTGACATCCTTGATGATTGTTTCCTGCAAGCCAAACCCGACAGAAGCCAGCACCATTAAAAAGGCACATCCCATCGCGGTTGCGAGAATCGTCATGAAAACACGACTTCGATTCTTTTTCATATTTTCCCTTACAAATTGAAATTTATCTTTGAACTTCATACAATTCTCCTCTTTCCATCACACTGCCCTCTGCCAGCTCAATCGTACGGTGCGCAACACTTGCAACATCTTTGTCATGCGTAATAATGACAAAAGTGATGCCTTCCTTTGTATTCAACTCTTGAATGAAATTCAGGAATTCCAGCTCCGTTTCACTGTCCAAGCTTCCGGTAGGCTCATCCGCAAAAATGATACCAGGTCTCGTTATCAATGCTCTGGCGATACCTACCCTCTGCTGCTGACCGCCTGAAAGTTCACTAGGATAGTATTCCTCGAATCCCTTCAATCCGACACGGTCCAATACCTCGAGTACTCGAGTTCTTCTCTCGTTTTTCGATATCCCCTTTATTTTGAGGGGCAATTCCACATTGCTGAACGCACTCATACTCGGAATCAGCTGAAAGCTTTGAAAAATGAAGCCGATATTCTTGAGCCGGAAATCGGACCATTCCGCTTCCGTAAGCTTCGTCACATCCGTTCCTGCAATTTCAATTGTTCCGGACGTCGGCTTCATAAACCCGCTCATCAAGTTCAGTAGCGTCGACTTGCCTGAACCGCTTTTTCCCACGATGGAAACAATCTCTCCTTCATAAATGGACATATCCACATTCTTCAGGACGGATACTCGCGTTTCTTTATTTTTCTTACCCACAATAAAATCATGAGAAAGTTTGCTCACCTTTATCATAACTATCATTCACCTATTCTTTTGTTTTTTGTATCGATACATTGGTTTAAACGAAATAGGGGGTGGAAAGGTTTTGGATTGGTGGGGGAATTATTTAATGGGAAAACGGAAGAGTATATTGTCTACCGTTTGTACGACCAACATAGTTTAATTGTAACGATTGCACCATCCTTCTTGCGGTTGAAATGTGATCCAGCCCCAGAAAGTCCTTTAGTTCAGAAACAGAGATAGTAGGCTTCACCAACAGAAAATAATCTTCCAAATCGTTCATATGTGTGTCTTTTGATACTGAGTTGCAAATGACACATCTCCAAATTGATCTGAATCTTTTAAAGCTCATGCTTTCACACTTTCTGCAATATACGCCTTTTTGTAAATGTTCGTATTGGATGTTAAATCTCTGTAAGGGATTTGTTTGAAGAGGTTCATTGGATTTGATGAGTGATGCAGCAGTTTTACGGAGGTCTTTCAAGGATATAACTTCTTTGGAATACCTTTTCACCAGCATATCCATCTTTTGGGTAAGGCCGATTCCCTTTGTCACATACCTTTCTACCATGTTAGGATTGGAGATCGCTTTTACGAAAGAATTCGAATTTGTTAATACTACTAAACATTCACCTGGTAAATCAGGAAGTTTCTTATTTTTCAACCATTGTTGAAGTTGAGCCTTTTGATTCTGCACCTGGCATATCGGATCAAAATAGTATTCCTTCATTTCTACATTGTTTCTTTTAGTAGTTTGAATCAACTGCTGATATACCGGATCGAATTCCAATATTCCACTCATATTTTTTGCCTCTAATGCCAAGTAAAAGCTATGAAACAGTATCAAGGTGTCAATTTGAAAATGTACATCTTTGTTGGATAACCTTAAATCATTCAGTACTAAAAACTCCTGTCCCGGACCCGTCCATCGGCTTACATAGTAATCCAATCTTTGTTCCCCTTTATACCCCGCCAAACATTTTGAAAGTTCTGATTCTACTTTAGAGTAGCTTGGGTCTGTGACTAATAATCTTCTATTAGCAGATTTCAATTTCCTTATTTTCAAAGAAACGGTTCTAGCTTTCTTTACGGTCAAATACAACACATCCTTTTTTCGTGATAGTAGACATATTTGACAAAATACTTCAAATACCTTTTTGCAGAGGCATTGTTCGGCATGTTTTTGAATGTTGCTTGCTGGGATTGATGTTTTGAGGACTTTTTAATGGGGGATTGCAGTCTATCTTCATGCAATACTTGGTTATTCTTACGTAATACCTTTATATTCTCACGTAATTCACTTTTATCCTCACGCTTCTCTCTGCTATTCTCACGTAACCTCATGACATCCTCACGCACCCCTTTTCGCATGTGTTTGCGCCAGTCGATCATCATTTGCTTCTTTTTATGGTGGGGCTTCACGTTGATTATTACCTCGTTTGATAAAAACCGCTCATTTATTTGCATCCCTGAGTTAGTTGCTGGCCTTTTCAAAGGGAGATTTGTGCCTATTCTCACGCAACCTGCTGATATTTTCACGTATCTCCTGTCTATCGTCACGCAACTCGCTTTTATCCTCACGCTTCTCTCCGCTATTCTCACGTAACCTCATGACATTCTCACGCTTCCCTTTTCGCATATGTTTGCGCCGGTCGGTCATCATTTGCTTCTCTTTATGGTGGTCTTGACGTTGATTATTACCTCTTTTGAAAAAACCGCTCATTTATTGCAGAACCAAGTTTTCGCGCACAAAAAAACCACCTCTCCCCAAATATATGAAAGGTGGTTCACCATATAACCCTATGCCGCAATATCCCTCTTCACAAAAGTAATGAAACTGACAACATGCAGCAATACAAAATACAGAAGATACATCACTACCGAAAACCAGATTGTGGTACCTGCAACGATTGGCATGCCATCGATTAAAGCATTGAAGTTGGTATTGGCGAATGGCGAATATTTCGCCCACTCGAATTTCATTCCGATTAATTGGGTGATCTGTGCACCTGTAAAAAGCAGGAAGAGCGAGATACCAATTGCCAGGGAGTTGTTACGGAATACACTGGAAATCATGAAAGCGATGGTGGCAAACATGATAACGCCAAGAGAGCTCAATAGAAGTTTAAATAAGATAAAGACTAGTGGATGAAGCTCGAAAACTTCTCCATTCATATATAATAGTTCCGGTGCAGTCTCCATTCCGAAAGCAATGGCCCCAGCAATAAAGGAGGTCACAAAGAAAATGAAGAAGAAGATGAACATGAATACCAGAACGGAAAGGTATTTGGCAACCAAGATCCTGCTTCTTTTTATTGGACGTATCATAAGGAGCTTGATCGTACCCCAGGTAAATTCACTGGCGATGGTACCTCCTGCAATGATTACCACGAAAAGGGTGATGATGCTTGTCAAACCCAGATTGTCTTGAATATATGTCCATACAGAGTTCTCGGATGAAGGCTCCAAATCATTTTGTATACGGTATTCGTTTAGTGCATATTGCCGGTCCAAGTATCCGTGCTCACGGTCGGGCTCAGCATCCATTGACATTTTAAGGCTTTCGTTATCCTGTTGAAGCTGTTCTTTCCAGCCAAGCTGTTGTTCTTGGCCTTGATTTGGGTCATCCATCATGGACCCCATCATGATTGTGAATACCACGCCGATAACGGATAGTCCGATTAGAATGATGCTCATAACATAAAAGCTTGGGCGGCGGAACCATTTGATCAGTTCATTTTGTACCAGGTTTATCATACTAGGCACCTCGCTTCTGTGACGTTTTTTCCAGGAACTTGTCTTCGAGGGTTTTTGTCACTTCTTTTACTTCAAAAATTGCAATCTTGTTTTCTACTAAACTTGCCACTATTTCTGGTACTCTCTCTTTTTCAAGGACAACCTGGAGATTTATATCCGTCGCAGTCACTGCCAAACCGGCCGCTTCCAACAATTGCTGCGCTTCACCCATTGGTGAGACAGTAAATTGATACGAGGACACGCCATCCTGGATAAAGTCACGGATGCTTTGGATATCCAGTAGTTCTCCCTGCTGGATGATGCCGATCCGGTCACACATCAATTCCATTTCCGACAACAGATGGCTTGAAACCACAATGGCCATTTGCTCTTCCTGTGCAAGTTTTCTTAAATAATCACGGATTTCCCTGATACCTGCTGGATCCAGGCCATTGGTCGGCTCATCAAGGATCAAAACTTTAGGATTATGTAGCAGGGCCTGAGCAATTCCTAAGCGCTGCCTCATACCGAGGGAATAGGTTTTCACCTTTTCTTTAATACGGTCTGTCAAACCCACCAGTTCAATCACTTCCGCTAAGCGAGCTTCGGATATGCCAGGTACCATGCGGGCATACTGCATCAGATTCTGATAGCCCGTCAGAAATTTATACATTTCCGGGTTTTCGACGATGGCACCTACATGGCTGACCGCTTTCTCATAATCGGTTTTTATGCTTGCCCCATCTATGAAAATATCACCTGATGTGATGCCCATCAAACCCACCATCATCCGAATGGTCGTGGTTTTACCTGCTCCGTTTGGTCCTAGGAAGCCGAACACTTCCCCTTTGTACACCTCAAAGGAAACATCCTTGATAATCTTTTTCCCCTTAATTTCTTTGCTGACATTTGTAAGCTTTACAGCTATTTCATTCATTCCTTTTCCCCCTTAATCATTGGCAGTTTTCGCATAAATTGTTGCTTTTGACGAATACAATAAAAACACGTAAATTTATCTGCCTTCGTGCTCTTTTCGAGATAAAATATCATTTACTCTTTAAATATTGCGTACATAATCACTGTAAAAAATCCAAAAGCCGATTTTTTACAATCATAAGCAACAAATGTTATGAAAAGAGCTTAATCGCTTTACATTTCCATTTTCTTTTCCATACACCATGCAGATAGTAGCAATAATCCAATGCTAATTAATGCATAAAAGGCAATAATACCGAGAGATGTGTCTTCCATCTGCATCCCGAATGAGACAGCCTCATTTTCAAAAGTTGCTTCAAAAGTTGGAAATGATAGCTTTCCAAGTTCATTTAACTTCCCGTATACTGTTGATTTGAAAAAAAGTTGATGAAGATAGAAAATAAGTAATCCCAATAACCCTATAAGTGCCTGTATCGTACTTCCTATTGCACCCTTAATACTTACACATTTGATCATTGTCCAGATAAACATCAACCAGGTACCTAAATACAAGCTCACGAAGACAATCGCTAAGAATAATACACCGATTTCCCATAGCTCTTCACTCTGCTTCCATATTGGCGTTTCGAGCAGTGAAGTCGAAAGCAACAGAAGCCCTCCGGTAATAAGAAGAGAAAACAGGAAGGTAATGAAAGAGACAAAAAGTTTGCTAGACAGTAAGGTAAGTGATGAATTTGGGTTATGCAGCCATTGCATGGATTTGGTTTCCTTATGCAGACTGATTGCTATATCTACCCCAATATAGAAGATGTGGGCACTTAGAAGTATTCCTCCTATACCTGTTACAATTAGTGGGTCATTATAATACATTGCCAATCCTATACTAATCAGCCATACAATAAAAAGGACGGAAAGATTTTGCCACATTGCTTTAAAAGACAACTTCCAATCCTTCACAATCAATCCCTTCATGACATCCATGCTCATCCCTCCGCTCTCTCTTCAAATGAGCGGATCATCCAATCCTTCACAGACAGCCCATCCACTTCCCTAATCTGTTCTACGTTTTCTTGGGCCAAAAAGTTTCCATTTTTTATTAAAATAACTTCATCAAGCAGTGGCTCAATCTCATCAATTTCATGAGTAGCTATGACAATCGTTTGTCTTCCGAAGTCCACGTAGGTCAGAAGCCCCTTCACTATCGAGTCTCTGACCATCGGATCCAAACCGGAAAATGGTTCATCGAGTAGGATGTAATCCGCCTCACGAGCCAGGGCCAACACCAATTTCAGGCGCCCTCTGTTCCCTTTGGATAACTGCTTTATTTTTTTCCCACTCTCCAATTTCATGAACCGAAGTAGTTCTTCCGCTTTTTCCATGCGGAAATCTACAAACTGTGAAGCGTAAAATTGTACCATGTCATTTACTGTAAACGGTTCATAATAGAAATCGAGTTCTGTCAGATAAGCAACGGTCTTTGCTACTCTTCGTGTGGCAACTTTACCATTGACGGTTACCTCCCCATTATTCGGTTTCACAAGTCCAGCCATTAACTTCAGGCTCGTTGATTTTCCGCTTCCATTTGGTCCGAGGAGACCGATTATTTTCCCCTGTTCGAGAACAAGGTTTCCGTCCTTTATTGCATAATCCTTACCGAACCTTTTTGTGACTTTATCAAATCTAATCATGCTTCCCTTCCCCCTTGGATAAGAATTCTTCCACACTGTTGATGATTTCCGTTTCCACAACACCTATTTCTCTCATACTTTTGACAAAGTTCTCTACAACACTTGCCTGCATCGATTTCTTCAATTCCACTACCATCCCCAGATTCTCTGTCACAAACGTTCCCTGTCCCCTTTTTGTTTCCACGACCTCCATCCTCTCCAATTCACTATAGGTTCGTTGAATCGTATTTGGATTGACCCCAGATTGAATCGCCATTTCCCGTACAGATGGCAGTTTATCTCCAGGCTTAATGACCCCACGGACGATTTCCCTGCTTATCCGGTCAATGATCTGCAGATAAATCGGTTTATCCGCATTATATTTATTACTCATTTCACTTCCACCACCTTCTCCAAGAGCCAAGCAGAAATTGAAACCCAAATTGAAATTCTGAAGAGATACAGAAGTAGATAGCCAACTGTCAGCGGATTACTGTCAGGATTAATGGTTCCTCCTCCATCCGCCACTTCAAAATAAAGACCTACAATATGATCAAATGGCAAAGGCCATAGACCTGAAATAAAATTTACAAATGAAGTGTCTCCGAGGTAAGCAAGAAGGGAATGTAAGAGAAAAGCAAATGAAATAGTAATAAGCACTTTATACTTGCCAAGAACCGGGAGAGTACCTGTTGCGTGATAGAAAGCCCAGTAAAAAAGCAGATAAAGGCCCATTTCGATCCCGATTGCTGTTATCCCAACCCCCCCGGAGATAAATAAAGTGAAATAGTTGAAATCATCGAGCGTTGGAAAGGCTTCGAATAGTACGATTATTGCCAGGATAAAGATACTGAAGCTGGCAAGATGCAAGTACAATCCAGTTACTACTTTGCTTAACAGGATTTTAAAGGCTGATTGAGGCGAGTGCAGCCACAGTTGGGTTCTCCCCTCCATTATTAATCCGCTGATCAAAAAGACAGCGATATAAAAAATATGCCCTCCAAGTATCATTGTAGTCACCACAAGCCCGATACCAGGTTGATCGTGATAGATGGAAAAGCCGAGTGATATTAGCCACCCACTTAGCAGTCCTAGTGTAGTAAACAGAAAAGTTTGCCTGGAAATCAACCATTCTTTCCTTAACAACCCCCTGAATGCAGCATTCATCATAATCCCTCCCGAAAATACTAGTGTACTAATGTAATCATACACCGTGTTCTAGTTAGATAGTACACTAAGTCAATCTCGACAGTCAATAGGCTTTCTCCTTAATTTTTTTCGACATGATCCCTTAACTTAAATAATATTATGCCGATAAAACAATTACGTCTGAACTACTCAACAGCTACTGACAAGGATGTACATAAATTTAGTTTTTTTTACAAATTTCTCTATAATCACTTAATATTTATTAGAATATTTTGTATAATAAAATTACTAATTTCTTCATGTGTTTAGGAGTGAAGTGATGGATACAAGAGGAAGAAGAATTGTCCGCAACAAATCTAGAAGTCAGTTTCATTATTTAGTATTAGCAAAGGAATTCATCAGTTCATTCGTTCTTCATGCACTTTCACTAGCTATTGTTGCAACGTTTTTAATTTGGGTATTAAATCAGGTATGAAAAACAAAAAACGAGAGGATCCCCACTTGGAGGTCCTCTCGTTTTCGTTTATATTGTTCTACTACTTCTTTTTTTGCAGCGGAACAACATTTCTAGTTTCCCATTTCGTTTCCAAATCAACCATTCTGTCTTCAAGCTTTCTAAGAGTACGATTTAACCGGTAGAACATTGGGATGTAGAGGATAATGACAGCTACTACAGCATAAAAGATAGATTCCATTCTTTGCCCCCTTATACTTCGTTCCTGCTTCTCTATCTATTTGGCTGGACCTTGCTTTTATGATAGCTTATTCTGGTCCCTGCATAAAAAACACTGCCACTCGCAAGAAGTAATACCAATAAAACCTGAACCAACCGTGATTCGATGCTAAACATTGCCGTTATGATATAAACCAAAATGACCGGGATCATGACTGTATACAAGGAAAACAAAAAACGGTATCGCTCGTCCACTTCATGGACCGTTCCACACGCTCTGCAGCTTATGGGCCGATAACCGAAGAAAATGGAAGCCAGTTTCTCGGAATATGTTATCTTTTCTTTACAGCTTAAACATTGTTGAAATGACATGCTTTTACTCCTTAGAGGTTGATAAATTTAAAAAATATTCATATGTATAATCCACTAGCTCCTTCTGGTCCATCAACCGTGAAAAAGCTTTTCCTATATACCCTTGTTTGACCTCAAATCCCAGTTCAAACTTTTTGCCAATCTGATTGAATATTTCGTCCTGATAGGATATTGTCTGATATTCCTTCCAGACTCTTGCCCCATCTTCCATGAGGGCACTCCTCGCTTTTATAAGCGTCTTTTCAGGCTGTCGGTGTTCCGCAAGATGCATGGATGTATTGTTTTCATAGTCCACTCCTAGTAAGAGGACACTCCCTTTCAAGTCATAGATTCTTGCCAATGGGGAATGCTCCCCTAAGCCTTCGTCAAGACCATGTCCATCAGTTACAAAATATTTATGCTGTCCCCACGCAGCAAAGGAAAGTGTCGGATGGCTGCTGCGAACAACATTTGGAAAACTGCGGAACGACTCAGGTACTACACCCATTTTATAGGTAGGAGTAATGTCCGGGTCAAAAGCGGGGGTCTCCACTTTTATCGTATCCCACCATTCAGAAGGAACAGGAGGATGTTGCCACTCGCTGGGATCACTATTATCTCCGGTGTGGGTCGGCATCACCAGAGTCCCCTTGTCGGTCAGCACTTCCTGCAATGCCTGAATGACTGCTACCTGTGCCCCGCATACCCAGCCGATTTTACTCAGTGAAGAATGGACAAGCAAGGTTTGTCCCTCTCTTATTCCAAGTTTCCTAAAATCATCTATCAAGGAGGATTTCGTGACCAATGTGGACTTTATCTTCTCTTCATGCAGTGTCATGCTATCACTTCCTTATCGAAAAGCATCTATACTTATCATATCAAATCTATGATTAAAGGAATATATAATTATCTGAAAATAGGAATAAAAAGGAGGATGTGAGCAGCCATTGCTGTACATCCTCCTTTTCATTATTCTGCCTCTACAGGCTGTTTAAGATTCTTCAGGATATTAATTACAAATAATAGAACACCTAAAGTAGTTAAATTGGCACCGATAATCGTTGCGATCAAGTAGGAGTCATTGCCGTGAACTGCAAATGCCAAACCGATCATCATTAATGGCAGGCCGATATTATGCAGCCAGAAGTGGCTGAGAGCAAGCTTTGTTTTTCCAATTGTTGGGAATAAATGATAAATGATACCCGCAAGCGTCAATGAGCTCCAGCCCAGGAGATTGATGTGAACATGTACAGGTGTAAGACTGTAATCGTGTGCCGTTGACATATAATACCCGATTCCAACCCCAATCAAAAAATACACCGCTGAAATCTTTATTAATCTGATTCCCATTCCCCGTCCCCCATTCCTGTATACGCTAGTAATCTACACCTATTTATACGTATAACAGCAATACCTTAGAACCAGAAAATTTCCATATATAGAATAATACGTTAACCTCTTTTAAATATCTAATAAACTATTATTCTGAGGTTTGCAGTTTATTGGTCATCACTTGAATAAAATCTTCAATAAAAGGCTGTGTGTCAACTTCAATGGCGATTGCAACCTTGTTCTCCCCCGGTTTTATATCAGGCTTTGGTCGGAAGTCGGCTATGCTTACCCCGCGCAGGTCATTCTCTCCTGTTCCGATAAAAATTTTCCGCTCCACATATTTAAATGCCTCCGGAGTGGAAATGGCAAATAAGGTAAGGACATCATGTAGAGGACTCCCTTTAATACCTGGGACAAGCTTCTGATATGCTTCAAAATAATAATCGAAAATGGATTTCATCAGAGGCTGGTATGGATTATTTTCAGTTGCCACAATATCATTGATGATTTCCGGTGTAATGATTGCATCATTTGTCACGTTCAGAGGGTAGACTACCCCGTTCTTCACTTTGCTCGTTACAATTTCCGCAGCAAGCTGGTCTCCATAAAAGTTTGCCTCTGCCCCTGCTGTAACATTTCCAGGGACCAGAAAAGCCCCTCCCATCAAATAATATCCCTTGACGGAATTCATTATTTTCTCCCCTGCCAGATTAAACGCCAAGGCGAGCGATGTACTTCTTCCTACATCGACAATTAGCAGTTCCTTTCCATACTCTTCAATTATTTTAAATATCGTATCAAAGTTGAGCAACTCCCCTTTAATGGTGGCTGGAGGACGGATAGGACCCAGCCCTTCCTCCCCGTGGATTTCCGGATAAAATGGCGTGAATTCCCCAGACAACGGTCCCTTTGCACCACCGATCAATACCACACCGCTGCTGTCTGCCAATTCCAATAAATAAGCAACATTCTGCGAAGCCTGTTCTTGATTCACATTTCCATAGCTGGTCACTATCCCGACCAATTCAATTTTCGGACTTAAAATTCCATAGATGATCGCCAATGAATCATCGATGCCCGGATCACAGAATAACAAGACTTTTTGCGGCATTTCCCTCTCCCCCTCGGTTGAGTAGCTTTCTTAAATATATTCTGTTGTGTCTTGATTTTTCCTTATTCCGTAATACCGGTTCCGATTATTCTCACTTCGGACGTTACTATTATTTTTACATTTGGATACTGCTCTTCCCATTTTTTAAAATCAAACCCTCTTTTTCGGGATTTGGCTTCATAACCAAAGCCGACAGGATCGACATTTTCCTTTTGAAAGGAAATGATCAATTCGGATGACTTCTTTTCGAGATCCTTTTCGAACGCTTTCTGGAACTCTTTAATCTTTTTAGGATCCACCTTTCCCCCGGAATACTCTCTGACAAGCCCATCCATTTTGAGATGAACATGAAATTGGGGTTCACCATTTTTCCATTTCACCTCAACCTTTCTTTTTGTTTTGATACTTCTTAAAGCAACGTATTCCTCTTTGTTGGGCAATTTAATTGTAAGTGCTCCATCTGTATAATCATCCACAAGAAATTTAAAATAGAAAAGCTGCTCATTTGGGACGATAGTTGCGAGCTTTCCCTTCTTCATCACAACCGCCCCGATTATCATAACCTTTCCATCGACCAATTTAAGATAAGGAAGATTCGGGTCTTTCCCTTTCTGATAAAAGTCGGACAGAAAAACATGTAAGTTAGTGGTCGGTACATCCCTGCGTTCTATATTATGTTTAAGGAGATTGGCTAAATAATTCCCTGTTCCCTCTGTTCCATAATTCCCTTCTAATATTTCCTTAACCTGACCATCCACGACTGACAGATATAGACCAGTCCCTATACTTGCATCCCTTTGTAGGGCATCGATTAGTTTTACTATTCCTTTTTCGGCTAATTCATTGTTAAAAAGAACTACTTCCAAGCTACCGTTTACAATGGGTGCTGATGATTTTTTCTGTAGCTCACTTAATAGATTCCTATTCATATTTGCTACAGCAGAAAACGTTTCATTTGAAATGGATTTATCCGCCTGATAAATCGGAATGACGAAAGTCCCCATTACATCATCACCTTCAACAAGATCAAACCCCTCAACACTCTCGATATTGATATCGTCAACGATTTCCTTTTCCAAGCATCCTGTAAGGAGAAAAATGCAAAATGTGAAAATACTACATTTACGCAGAAGCATTTGCTTTCCTCTCCTTTCTCCAATTTGCAAAAGATACTATTCCAAACAGGACCGGGATATATACATACCCCATGTAGAACCCGATCTGCCCCAAATAGTTATTCAACTCATTGATGAGTTTCCTATCTTCAAACAATTGCATCACACAAAAAACTAATATTGTGATAATGATGAGGGTGGTTCTGTGCTTGGTATGGAAGACTCGTTTAGCCAGACGGCTGGAGCACCAAAGAAACACACATACGTTGGGAAGTATGATAAGGCACCAGTTTGCTATCCCTATATACTCCATCCGTTCAACAAATGGCAGCTCAATGATTTTCCAGATGGAAAGTGTAGCCCAAATATTTTTCTCCAGTTTGCCTTCACTGAAATAGGCAAAGGTTACAAGTGTAAGGAATAGGTAAAGAAAAGAAGTCGCAAAAACTCCGAGATGAGCCCACTTTTTTGATTTTTCAGGATTGCTTACAAACGGATAGAAAATGAGCAGGGTTTCAAACCCCAGCATACTTAAGGTCATATCCTTCCCTGATATCAAGATGTCTTTAATTGGGTGATCGAATATGGGTAAAAGATTTCTGAAATCGGCATATTTCAAAGGTAGGATTAGCGTCAATACCAGATAAGAAGGTAGAACGACTCCCATGAAGGAGATTCCGGTAATCACCCTGAAACCCCCGGTAATAATGTAATAGACGAGAATCAGGAAGAACAAGGAAAACAGCCAAGTCTTAAAATCGGGAAAAAGCCAAACCTGAATCACTTCTATATAGGTTCTGAGTACTGTTACCGTTGTAAAAATAAAATATACAACAAATAAGAGATTGAAAAGGTTCCCAATCCACTTTCCAAATGCCAATCGGTGGGCACTCGCAAGATCCCCGTTACTCTTTTCACAAATTTTATAGATGAAATAGATAATGAAGTTCGTGTATAACCCAAATATAATTATTCCTATCCAGGCATCATATCCGGCAGACATTGCAATAATCCTCTGGAAGCCTAGTGCCCCAACCCCAAACTGTGTGCTATGAATCAGAAAAAACACTAAAAAAGGTGAAACCTGAAACTTCTTTGGCACCTGTTGCAATGTACTGCCTCCCTTCATTGGCTACTCGCCATCAATATCCTTTGGTTTCCGTTTCTTTTTCATTGCCATTCTCTCTTTTTTCTGCGTTCTTAATTGATTAGGCCGTTTAGTTTGAAAGGAAAATGGAAAGCGCAATAAAGCATCTTTCATATCTTGGACTCGCGGCGGATAGATCGGCTCCAAGTACGGCTTGTTCAAAGAAGTTAATCTTAATAGATGGGTAGCAAGTATGCAAAAGCAAAAGACTATGCCGAGCAATCCCCATAACTCAGCAAACAATAAGAATGGGAACCTTAATAGGCGGATGGTATTACCCATTTTGTAAACAGGAGTTGTAAAGGAGGCCAGTGCAGCCAGGGCTACGATAATGAGTAGTACATTACTCGTAAGCCCAGCTTCCACCGAGGCCGTTCCAATTACGATCCCGCCCACGATACCGATAGTTTGACCTACTTTTGTCGGTAATCGGGCTCCAGCTTCTCTTAATAATTCGATTGTCAATTCCAAGAAAATCGCCTCCAGTATCGGGGGCAATGGTACCTCTCTTCTGGATGAAATCAACGTGCTTAGCAAATCTTTTGGAATAAGCTCATAATGGTAGGTCAGAACGGCAACATAGACCGGAGTCACCAAGATGGAAAAGGCAACGCCGAAAAGTCGTATTAACCGGAAGAAAGAAGACAGCCAATAGCTTAAATAGTAATCCTCGAATGAGGAGAAGAATTCTACTAGTGTTGTTGGCCCGATCAGTCCATGTGGGGACCCGTCCACCATGATTACCACCTTCCCTTCAACTAAAGCGGAAGTAACACGGTCAGGCCTTTCCGTATCCAAAAGCAACGGAAATATTGTATTTGCATTATCAGAGATTAGCTGAGTAATATAGGAACTATCATTAATATGGTCGTACTGGACTTCTGATAGGCGTTCTTTGACGGTCGCTACATTATTTGTATTTGTGATGCCATCGATGTAGAGAATGGCTATTTTCGTTCTTGATATTGATCCTAATTGCTGCTGTTCCACCGTCAGCATCGGAGTTTTCAGCCTTCTTCGAATCAGGTTCAAATTAGAATCGATATTTTCTACAAATGACTCTTTCGGGCCGATTACACTGAATTCCACTTCAGGTAAGGAAACCGCACGTGTTTGAACAAACTCTGATCTCACAAGTAATCCTATCTGATCATGTTCATGAATTTGGATGAACATAAACCCGGATAGCATCTTATCCCTAATTTCATTTGAATCCTTTGAAATGGATACCACTTCAATTGGAAGTAGACTTTTTAGATCCTCCAGACTATTCCAGGGTTTTGTTGTAATAACATGAAGAATATCCCGATGCAAGAAATCAGTATCTATAAGAGTGAAATAGTAGTTCACCCAAACTTTTTTTCTTCCATCCTCCGTATTACATGTGAAACGGAGGAAATCAACTGACTTATTCATCTGAGCAATCAGTTCATTTACTGTCAAATTTTCGACAAGTCCTGAATCGGATTTAGATTTGGTTTTTGATTTAAAAAGCTTTTGAAAAACATTCTTCAACCTAAACCCTCCTCTGACCATTCTTGTATATGTTATTTTTCCTAGAAAGCGCCTTAATATACAATAAAATCCAATGCACTTCTTTCCGGATTTGCATGATTACGCAAAAAAAAAATAAAGAGCCCGCATAAGGACTCTTCATTTAACAACTATTATCTTTGTGGACGTCTGATAATCTCCACCACATCAAATAATCGAATATGGTACGTGTTTTTATCTATATCTTTAATCGTCAGCCTGTTTGCTTTATATCGGAAGGATTGGATCCGCCCTGTTATCTGTATAACATCACCTTCAAACCATATGGACATCTTTATCATCTCTTTTGCCATATAGATATGACGCAGGAGCTTTTTTATGTACTGGATATCGGGGACATTTTCCGGAAACAATAGGAACCCCTGTACAGTCTTCTCCTGATCATTCTTCCATAAGTACATCTGTTGGTTGGTCAGCTTATTTTCATTTTCCTTTTTATGCTCCATGGCCATTACCCCTTTTTCTATTAAATTCTTTGTATTTCAATGCAGGTAACCTCCATTTTCCAAATAACACCATTGAAAACTTAATAAACTACCTATTTGACTAAGCACATACCATTTATTCTGAGATGTGCAGGATTAATAAAAACACCCTACATTGTAAGTACCGCGGAATAATGAAGAGCCGGCTTTTCAAAAGGATCACAGACATGAAGGAACCCTTTGAAGAGGTACTAAAGCAATTTACTCCCATGATTCATCATATTATCCATTCGCTTCACATTTATAAAAATCAAGATTATTACTTGCAGGAGGGTATGATTGCACTCTGGGAAGCTACTGTTACTTTTGAAGCGGAAAAAGGAGCATTTACTTCCTATGCATATTCCACCATTCGGGGAAAATTGCTTAATTACCTAAAAAAAGAAATCAAGTTTGCAGCGACAGAAGAGCCTTCTGACGATTTTAAATTGGATGCCATCCCCTACCATGAATCCACCATTAGGGAAGACATGGAAGCCTACACTCAGAATCTTACAGAAAATCAAAGAAAATGGCTAGTAGAATATATCATAAATAATAAGAAAATAGAGGAAATTGCCTTTGAGACAGGGGCGACAGCGAGTGCAGTGAAATCCTGGAGAAGAGGGGCGTTAAGAAATTTAAAAAATGTGATGCTATAGTAAATGGGATAACAACGGTTTTTACCCGCTGTTATCCCATTTAAGATAAGGTTCAGCTTCTTGCCTCTTGCATGTATTGGTAGATCACTTCGCCATTATGTTTTGCAATTCCCCGAAAATGCTTAAAGTCGTCTCTGGAGACGAGCACTTTTCGGAACTCCATGAACTCCTCTTTTGTCACCAGATATTGATGAAGTTCACCATTTTTCAATTTATCCAGAATTTCTGCAGCCAACTCTTCGTTCATGACCTTTCCTCACCTTCGTCTCTCATATGTCAAGATTATTATTATAATATCGTATTATTTCAGAAAAGGCTTCATTTGAAAAGAAAAAACCCCTTCTTTTTTTGGAGAAGGGATTCTATGGGGGATAAGGAATAAAATGATTAGAGTTAATGTGCTCTTCACAAATTATTACTCCCTTCATAATATGCCCATTAATAATAAGTGTTACAGTTAAATTAAATGAAAATTTAGAAAAAACTATCTTCAAACTATTTACGTTTTTACAAAAATAATGCAAAATGTATATAATAACTTTTTTAATCCATTCTTTAGTATTTAACATATACAAAACTTTTTAAGGAGAGAGAAGATGAAAAAGGCAGAAGTGGGGAATATTATTGAATTTAGAGAAGGTTTGCAAGGAGTAGTAGAAAAGGTGAATGAAAACTCTGTTATAGTCGATCTGACTTACATGAATAACTATCGTGATCTGGAGCTGGAACAAAGAACAGTTGTCAATCATAAAAACTACAAGGTCATAGGATAATACTGATACAATTCAAATGCTCTGGATTTCCATTACCAGAGAAGGAAAAGGAAGTTGCCAAATGCAATCTTCCTTTTTTGCTCTGTGTTTCACCAATTAACCCAATTCCTCTTCTAAAATATCTAATACAACCGCACTTTTTTCCTTATCAAGTTTTACAGTAAAATGGGTTTCTTCGCTTATATTCAGGTTTCTTCTGATTTCTACGGGTATATTCACTTTTCCATTATTCGAAACGACGGACTCGTTGAATACATGTTGTTCTTCGATCGGCTTCATCACTAAGCCCAGCGGTTTTTCCATAATCATCAATACATCGCCATCAGAAATTTCCAGCTGTTCTCTTATTGTTTTGGGAATGGTTAAATGGCCAGATTTTCGAATTCTCCGCAATTCCTTATAATGGCACATGATATACACTCCTATTTTTTTAAATGTATTCCCTTATATTTCAAATAGAAAACGAAAATTGCAGATGTTACAGGAAAAACTAACATTAGTCATAGGCTGCCTATCTTTTGTATTAGATCTGACTCTACAAGGTGTACTCCATTTTTACTATTTTTCATAAATGCAACCATTGCTTTTGCCACTACTTTGCCTTCAACGGACCTGTATTTTATTAGTTTTCCTATCAATATAGGCTGTATTGCTTTTCCGAGCCATTCTCCCATTTTCTCACCTGGTCGAAATTCCTTTCTGTCTCCCAAGAGCAAAGAAGGTCGGAAGAAATAGGTAGATGGGATTCCGATACCGCTTACCGCCTCTTCCATCTGACCTTTAATTCTATTATAAAAAAAACGGGATTCAGAGTCTGCGCCAATTGCAGAAACGACGGCAATCCTTTGTACACCCTGAGCATTTGCCAGTCTTGCTGCTTCTACGACATAATCATGGTCGACCTTAATAAAATTTTCCTTTGATCCTGCCTTCTTGCGAGTGGTGCCTAAGCAGATGAATACTTCATCAACCTGAAACGCTCCCGTATTTTCGGAAAGCCTTGAGAAGTCTGTAACTACTTCCTTCAGCTTAGGATGTTTTAGGCTGGTCGGCCTTCTCACTAATGTACAAACGGTTTCGTATTCTGAATTTTCCAAAATCTCATTCGTCAACTGACTCCCGATCAATCCTGTAGACCCAAGGATTAAAGCATTCTTTTTCTTATTCATAAAGTTTCTCCTCTTCCTAATTCTATTCTCTTTATATCAAATCCTTCAAATTCCTACAACTAATGAGCTTTGTCAGCCAATCTGTTCCGGTCTGCTGTGGAAGGCGGTTTTTCCATCCATAAGTTTTTCACCATAAGATCTGCACCTTCTTTAGCAAGCAGCGCTACTTCGGAAGACAACTTTTCATACTTAATGACCAGATCGCTTCTTTGGCTTGCAGCAGCGGCTGTTGCGTAATTGCCTATACCTGCTGCCGTCATGAGACTTGTATGAAACATCATAAGCTTATCAGAAAATGGCGGTAAGGTTGATGCGGTAATGGAAAAATCGGAAGACATCGGGCCCTGCACATCATCCTTAGTCAACGTATTTATAAATGTATGAATATGATTTTTAGCCAATTGCTTCGCTTTTTTCATATATTCCCGCACGTCTTCATTCATCGCACATTGGGAAAAGGCTGTACTTAGCATCATCCCTATCTGGTTTGTCTCAATATTCATACTCAGATGAGTAACTTCTATTGCATTAAGAGTTCGTTTGTAAATAAAAGGGTTTATTCCACTGAAGTATTTCGTGGACTCGACCATCTCGGCTTTTGATGGGATTGTCGTGTATGGTTTCTTTACATACAGCCCTTTTTCAAGCAGAAGATCTGTCACGTTTTGAAAAATATCTACTGTTTTGAGAAGGAAGGTTTGATATAAGGAACGAATATCTTTCCGCGATACTGTTGCAAGACAGCCTCCATATGTAACCAAACCGATTTTAGCCATTTGAAGGACGTAAAACAGCTTGAAAGTATCCGCAAATAGACGAGGTGCTTTGAGATTAAGGTCATTTTCAGAGAAAGCGATCGGCAGCGGATATTGTTCCTTCCAAAAAATATGTTTGATTTCTTGTTCATTATCCGAGGCTATATCATAGGCCTCTGCAATCACCTTTCGTATTTCAGGATCCTCGACATATTCAAGGTAGTATTTTAACACATAAACAGACATTGAATTATTAAGGTATAACGTCCATAGTGTACTGATTTCTGCGCATGAAAGCTTCACCATCTCATGAGACATTCTGAATTCCTCCTTTTGTCAGTATTTATTATTTTCACCTTCTTCCCTTTTTAGCAAAAAAAAAATGAGCGTGGGCCAAAACTAAAAAATGCTGACAAAACACTAACAATATAGGGATCGGCTCTAAATACCGCTATTGATTTCCGTGCAAGACTTCGCTTTCCGCGGGTGACCCGTGAGCCTCCTCGGCTTCGCCTGCGGGGTCTCACATTGGCCACTTCTCCCGCAGGAGTCTTCGTCTTGCACTCCAATCAACCGCTGGTTTAACCTATAAACTAAACGCATACTCGAAAAAAGACCCGAACTAATTTGATTTAAAAATTCAAATTAGTTCGGGTTTTATTTAGACTAAATCACTTTTGTCTCAGCCTCTAACGGGTATTAACGGTTATCTATCTTTTCAGGGTAGAGGTCATGGTTCATCAGTCTGTATTGTGCCATTTCCTCATATTTTGTTCCCGGTTTTCCATAGTTTGTGTACGGATCGATGCTGATGCCGCCACGCGGGGTGAATTTCCCCCATACTTCGATATAGCGAGGGTCCATCAATTCAATCAGGTCATTCATGATGATATTCATGCAGTCCTCGTGAAAGTCCCAGAGGTTATTTGTATATATATCGGTAAACTAGTATAATATGTAAAAACATGAAACCTATGGAGGAAATAATGAAAATTCAAAGCATTACTGTTAAGGGGTATCGTTCTATTGGGATTTATCCTCCTCTAAAACTAGATCTTGGTGAGTTAACTGTACTAACAGGAGCAAATAATTCTGGTAAGACTTCTGCTTTAATAGCATGTTTTTTAAGTACACAAATAATTACAAATAGCAGAATTGGAGAGTCTATACAATTTAGAAGGTTAGCTGCTTTAGAGGGTAGTAGATTTTTTGATGAAGTGGAAGGACAACTAACAGACCACCCAACTGTAAAATATGAAGTTCAACTTAATCAAATTCAAATTAACAAAATTTTCGATGTAAAGAAGAGAGTATTAGAAAAATACCTCTCTCAACTTAATGCTATAGAGATCTATGTCACGATTGAGGCAGTGAATGAGTTTTTAAGAGATTTAAAGATTACTCTTAATGTTTTATTTGACCCTAGCAGCTACTTATTTTTGCAGATTAATGATTTTGTTGATAAAGAATTATTCAATTCCTTTTGCTTCAACTATTTCAATTATAGTGAAGACAGTAAAATTGGCGAATTTTTAGAATTCACAGAACACCTATACGAATTAGTTATTGAATATGGAGTGCGAGATTTTTTTCAAAATCTGGATTCTTTACTAATTCCTAGCAGCACTAGAGATAAACTATTTAATCAAAAATTGGAAGAAATAGACGTTAATAAAGAAGTCACATCTGAATTAGTTGAGTTTTTCAAAGAAATAAGCAAGGAAGAAAGTAGAAGGAACGGAGAATTCAGGAGATTCTTTGATTATTGTAAAGTTTTATTTCCAGACCTAGAAAGAATTGAAATAGATAATCCTGTTAGTGAATTTATTAAAGAAGACCTTTTCCTCTCTTGGACAAAGAATAAGATACTACAAAGACATCCTTTAAGTAGAAGTGGAGCAGGAATAACAAATGTTTTATACATGATATCAAAACTGCTTAGAAAGCACACTAACACAAGTATAGTTTTCGTCGATGAACCTGAAAATGGTTTACATCCAAAACTACAAGTAAGATTCTTAAAATTACTTAAAATGCTCTCCAGAGAGTTCGAGTTGCGTGTTATCCTCTCAACTCATTCACCTTTTCTTATGCAAAAATTAAAAGTTAAAGATAAATTGTACTTAATTGAACATGACGGAAACAAAACAACTAGTCGTCTTGTTGATTTAGAAAAAAAGGAGGAAGCCTTTCACGCTTTAGGTTCCTATCTTCCTCTATCATTAACCGCTAACGGACTTATTTTTGTAGAGGGACAAACTGAAGTAAAAGTATTGACTACCCTTTTGGATAAAGCAGATTTGGATATTGAGAATGAAGGATTACTAATTGTTCCTTTAGGAGGGGAAAACTTATTTGCAATTCCTCCAAGAGACTTAAAAAAAATCCATGATAAATGCATTGTTATTATTGATAGTGATTTACGAAAAAGCATAGAAGAAGGCGGAAATATTAAATCATCAAAGTTGAATTATGAGCAGGAATGCAATGCTGCCGACGTAAGTTGTGTTTTATTAAAAGAGTATAGAACTATTGAAAACATGTATCCAAAAGAAATCCTCGCTAGTGTACTGAATACAGTCATCGAGAACCTTAATCACAGTAATTTCGATGAGATACCTGAATTACCTAATAGTAGGAAGGCTCTCATCGGAGAGAAAGTCGCAGAAGAAATGTCAAAGGAACAGGCATTAGTCTTTCCTTTGATAAAGAAAATAATTGAATGGTGGAAGGATTAATAAATTTACACAATAGAATTGAGTTCTCTCTGTCAAGTACATCTCTTAAAACTGAATAGAGCAGATCCTTGAACAATTCATCAATGCCCCTGCGTCACTAACAGATGCAACATTAGAAGAATATATATAAATAGCAATTACTGCGAATATTCATACCTACCTTAGTTCCCATATTTTGACTACCGTTATCTTGGTGGTCTTTTTTATGTATTAAGACCCAAGCAATGTATACACATTTAAACAGCCTCTTTTGAAATAAAAGAAGGATATTATTGGTTGAGAACTAATTCTGGTGAATTCGTTACATTCAGCTCTTTATAATAAAGAGAGTCTCATAATTATGAGACTACTCATTCGTCGGACACTCCCTCTTCAGGAGGATAATATGAAATCAAGAAACCTAAAGTTAACTCTGCCGCAAAATCTTGCAAAAGAAATGGAAGTGCAAGCAACTGTTGTTAGCCCAGATCGTAAATAAAGCAAAAATCAAGCGCTGCTTCCATCTTGCGCACTAAATGATCGTTTGGCACAAGCTGGTCTAACGCAACCATCTCTAGTTGATCTCGTTGGATAGGATTGTTTTTCGAAAACATCTTTATCACCTCACGTGTTATCTATATATTTTTTAAAATACACGTGGTTATCGTTCCACAAAAAGTTTAGAAAACTCAGTTGATTGGAGTGGAAGGCACGGAGACTCCTGCGGGAGGAAGGGACAAGGGAGACCCCGCAGACGCGCAGCGTCGAGGAGGCTCCCGGACCGCCCGCGGAAAGCGCAGTGCCTGGAACGGAAATCAACGGGCTTTATTATACTGATACAAAAAAACTGTAGACAACCTCGAATCATCACGAGTTTGTCTACAGTCTGAGGTATCTCATATAAAGATACCTTTTATTATGCTGGTCACATCATATTATTTTAGTCACATTCTTGGTCACTGATTAATCAAAATATGTGACAAGAATTTAAAACGGTTATTAACGGTTATCTATCTTTTCAGGATAGAGGTCATGGTTCATCAGTCTGTATTGCGCCATTTCCTCATATTTGGTTCCCGGTTTTCCGTAGTTTGTGTACGGATCGATGCTGATGCCCCCACGCGGGGTAAATTTGCCCCATACTTCGATATAGCGCGGGTCCATCAATTCAATCAAGTCATTCATGATGATATTCATGCAATCCTCATGGAAATCTCCGTGGTTGCGGAAGCTGAAAAGATAGAGCTTCAGTGATTTGCTTTCCACCATCAGTTCTCCCGGAATATAGCTGATATAGATGGTTGCAAAATCGGGTTGATTGGTTTTCGGGCATAGGCTGGTGAACTCAGGGCAGTTGAATTTGACAAAATAGTCCCTGTTCGGGTGCTTGTTTTCAAATGTCTCCAGGACATCCGGAGAGTAGTTGAATAGATAGCTTGTTCCTTGGTTTCCTAAAAGGGTGACACCTTCAAGTTCATGATCTTTTCTTCCTGACATATTTAACACTCCTCTGATCTATACCCCCCGCTTGTTTCCCCATACAAGGGTATGCAGCTGCGGCAGCACTCTTACATTATTCAGTTCCTCGTCTTGCATCACTTCTTCGATCAGCCATTCGTACTGAGCCAGAAGCTTTTGAATCAATTTATCATTATCCTCTGTGACGGTGTCGTCGTTCCCCACCTGCACAAAAAAGGATAACTGCGGATATCTGTTATGGACTTTTTTAGCATAAGCCAAATCGTCTTTATTAAACACTACGACCTTCAATGATGTCTGTTCTGCTTTTATACGTGAGATGATAGCATCAAGCACATTAAAATCAGTTTCTATCAAGGAGCTTGGCGGTTTTGGGGAAATGGTCAGATCATCAATATCAGAGAGCCAATCCTGCCACCTGCTGCCTTGAGTCTCAAGTGCGACCTGAATATTGTTCTGGTGTAAGAGCTCTACAAGCTCTCCCATGTTTTTTAACAAAGCCGGATTACCGCCGGATATGGTAACATGGTTGAATTTCTTACCACCAATCCCTACCAAGCGCTCCCAAATCTCTTCAGGAGTCAGCAGAAGGATATCAGCCTTTGCACTGCCATCCCATGTGAATGCTGAATCACACCAGGAACATTGATAATCACAGCCAGAGGTCCGTACAAACATGGTTTTTCTACCGATGACCATCCCTTCCCCTTGCACGGTAGGTCCAAAAATCTCTAATACTGGTAGTTTGGTACTCATTGATCCTTCTTCCCTTTCTTCTTCGGGCGATAGACCACATAGCTGGTAGGTGTTTCACGTACAAATACCTGCAGGCAAGTCGGTTTATTGGGAAGTCCCGCCAAATGGTTCTCGATTGTCTCCCACATGACCCTCGCCACTACTTCCGTTGTCGGAAAGTAGTCGGGGTTGTCAGAGCGGAAAACATCTACATGGTCATTTAAAATGGTATGGTCAAACTTATCATGTAAAAGCACCTTCAGATCTTTGAAATTAACCAAAAAACCAGCTTCATCAAGATCATCCCCGCCAACTGTAACATTGACAAAGTAAGTATGCCCATGGACCTGCTTGCATTTTCCAGCCGCATCAGAGGGGATATAGTGTGCGGCTGCAATATGCATATCCTTATTGAGTTCATATTGGAAATCATGAAAAACCTGTGGATACATCTGTTGCATCATGAGGACACAACCCCTTTATCCTTTATTGCCAGATACTCATCGAGTCCACGCTTTCGAAGTTTACATGCCGGGCACTCCCCACATCCATCTGAAATGACTCCATTATAGCATGTCAAGGTTTTGGTTCTTACGAAATCCAGGGCACCCAATTCATCTGCCAGCTGCCAGGTTTCCGCTTTGTTCAGCCACATCAATGGTGTATCAATGACAAATGGGTAATCCATGGAAAGGTTGAGTGTGACATTCATGGATTTGATGAAAACATCCCTGCAGTCGGGGTAGCCGCTGAAATCCGTTTCACATACACCGGTAACAATATGCTTTGCACCCATCTGCTTGGCTGCAACTGCTGCAAAGGATAGGAATAGCAGGTTTCTTCCATCCACAAATGTGCTAGGAAGTTCGCCTTCTTTTTCCTCAATCTCAATATCAGATCGAGTTAGAGCATTTGGAGTCAACTGACTTAAGAGTGACATATCCAGCACACGATGATTCACTCCGAGCTCTTTCGCAATGCCCTTGGCACATTCTATCTCCAATTCATGCCGCTGACCGTAATGGAAGGTTACAGCTTCCACTTCAGCAAATTCACGCATTGCCCATAGTAAGCAAGTTGTGCTATCCTGGCCGCCGCTGAATACTACCATCGCCTTCTCTTGTCTTTTCATGGTAAAAACCTCTCCTTACATACGAACTAATTCTATTTAAAACAGAAAAAACGCTACCTGATTATGGAGGCTAGCGTATAACATCGGAACAAATAAAAAAAACTATATCCTAAGGAATATAGTTATGTTCAGTCCTTAGTTTTTTATAGAGGGTATTTGCTAGAACCTCTCCTACTGCAACCAGTTGCGTAGACTTTATTCAATTCAACTTTGATACTATAACATATTTCATCGTAACAATCTACTATCTTTTACTATGAAGGAAAGAAGGAATGTAAATGGCAAAATCAGCTGCACTTTTAAGGATAAAAAGCAGCTTTTTGTATCTACCAGCGTTCTATGGGATACTTTCTGCCTTCTTGGCAATTATAACGTTATTTGTTGATCATCTACTACTCGAATCAGGAGGAAGGAGCACTTGGATTCCCATTATTCTTTTATCGGATATTTCTCTTTCGCAAACGATACTTAGTTCAATCGCTTCATCTTTACTGACGATGACTACCATCACTTTTTCCACGATTCTTGTAGTGCTGACCACTTATCTGTCGCAGTTTTCACCAAGGGCTCTGCAAAATTTCATTACAGACCATGCCACTCAAAGGGTGTTAGGTATCTTTACCGGTGGTTTTATCTATTGTATTCTTTTACTGCTTTTACTAAAAGAGACCGAGGAAAAGCAACTATTCCTTGTCCCTGCATTCGCCGTTGCCATTGCCATACTCTGCTTGATTGTCTTCGTCTTCTTTATCCATCATGTGACAACATGGATTCAAGTGAGTAATCTACTGCACAATATAACTGTGAAAACCATTGGTAGTATGGAAGACCGTTTCCTGAGTAAAGAAAATGCACAGATTGATTCTCCATGGGATGATTGGGAAAGCCAAGATATTGCAACAAAAAAACCGATTATATATATGAGCGATAAAGCAGGATACATCCAATATATAGATATCCCCTCATTGGTAGAGACTTCTTGCAAATACGAATGCATTGTAAAGGTAGAACGTAAGCAAGGGGACTATGTAAACGGAGATACTCCCTTGTTGGCCATTTATAAAAATGAAAAGGATATTTCTAAAGAATTATTCATGTCCCATATCTCAGTATCCCTTGCACGTGCACCCTTGGAGGATGTAGAGTTTGGCATACGAAAGGTTACAGAAATTGGTGTGAGAGCGCTTTCAGCAAGCATAAATGATCCGATTACTGCCATACATTGCATCGAGCAATTGAGCACCATACTTTCTAGACTGAGTTCCATGCCTGAAGCCGCACCATACTTTAATGATAAAAATAGAAATTTGAGAGTGATAGTACGTAATCCTGATTTTTTTGAATACCTGAATATCTCATTTTCCTCCCTCATACGCTACGGGAAATCGGATTATGATGTTGTCACTTCTTTATTTCATGCACTTACCATTATCTCCAACCATTCTGATGGACCCAGAAAGGAGGAGATATGGAAGTTTACCCAACACGCAATTGAAGCGATGAAAAGTGAAAATTACCTTGATATGGAGAAACTCCGACTTAATCAGAGCTTGAAAGAATTATTGTTTTCACTGAGTAGGTCAAAGGAGTTTACCCATGTTATGTTTCAATAATTCTAATCTCCTACCTTTCCCTCTGTCCACAACCTTCTGACTAAAAAGGGTAGGATGGGGGGGTATTCCAACAAAAAAGGCACCTATTTCAGGTACCTGATTTTAGTAGCCTTTTTACCTTTCCAACACACCTACACCTAGAACAAGATTATTCCAGAGGACTTTTTCTATCTTTTCCTGTTTCTCCTTTTCACAACGTATCAACAAAATTAAATCTGCATCCGATCCACGCTTCCTCATATTCTTCTCACTTTTCTTCGTAGTATAGTAGTCGACCAGAAACCCTAATACCACTCCAAAGACCAATCCAATAAGTCCGCATAGAATTGGTCCCAAATATAAAACATATCCGTAAATAACACCCAGCAGCATAAAGATGATTCCAAAAATTGCGGATAGATCCAATAAACTGCGCCCATCTGAACGATGCATCGAATCAATCAATTTGGATTGGTATTTGACCTTATCCAAAGGAATAACAAGCAACTGATCCTTGGATAGACCGAGCTCTTCCAATTCACGTAATGTAAGTTCCATTTCCATGTTATATTTAAAGGTCGCGAAAATGTACATTACATTCATCTCTTTTCTATAATGGCATTTTAAAATTGAGATCTTGAAATTTTTCCTTCAGCTCCCTGCTCATATACCGGTCTAGGAGCTTATTGATTTCAACGGCGCTTACATAGGAATCATATGCTGCAAAACAATAGATTGATGGGATAAATAGAAGCCATTGAGGGATTAGTGCCTGTCTGGCATGACTGAAATCTCCCATTAATGTAAAGTGGATGGCAGTGTATACATTCGCCTGGTATGTGATAATCATCCACCACGTTAAGATAAATATAACCGATAGAATTCTTGTAACGTATAAATTTCCTAGTCCTGGTGTCAACAGCGACCAGAATAAAGCAAGGATCGGGCTCTTTTTATCCATAAGATTAATTTCAAGCGAACTTGTGTTTTTGATGATAATCGGAAAATTATCCCGATATGCCATGGTATAATGCTTATTCATTTCAATGGTTAAACGATAGCTGTCCCAAATCGAAAAGACGTACATGCTTATGTATAAAATGATCCAACGCTGATCTAAAACCCCCACCGCCTCCTCAAACCTTCCTATCATGGAAAGATAGATGGCTTCGTTCAGATGGGCAGCGTTGTTTATCAAGACTTCCCAGGAAATTAAAATGAATGCCGTCAAATACTTATTTAACATAAAATGTCCAAAGCCGGGGAAAGAAGCGGCCCACCAGGCCACAACAAAAGGTTTGCGGTAATGAAGTATGCTCGTTGTAAACGGACTGATTATCGCAGCATATCTCTTTTTCTTGTAGCTTTCGCCCATTCTGCCTACCCCATTCACCTGTTTTTTCTTCCCATAGTATGCGATAGAAGCCCGGCCACTATACAGCTGTAAATGAAAACGGGACATAAGAATTATTTTTGAGATATCTTTAAAGGTGAATAAAATAAATGGCACCCCAAAATGGATGTGCCATTTATTTTAAGAGATTTTATTTAATGGCTCTTCTTTCCCGCTTCATCCGCTAATTGTTCGAAGCTCTTGACTTTTCCATGCCCATTTTGTGATTGCTTTCGTACTTTTCTTTGTCGTTCCTGCTGACTCTTTGATTGTGTCATCCTTATCTGCTCCTTTCGCAAGCTTGTTCTTATGATTTGTTTATGGAAAAACAATTATTCGACAGACATGTTCTTCTGCTACAATAGTTGCAACAACAAAAAAGGAATGTTGATTATGAATTCAATTAAATCAATCCTGCCCTTGTGGATATTGGCCAATATCCTGATTGGTATCAGCTTTACTTTTAGCGATTTTTTTTGGCATTTATTCCCGCTAGCATTAACACTTCTACTTTTTATAAGCCTGAAATTCACACGCCAACGTGATATTTCACTGATACCTTCCATTAAGTCTGTACTCATTGGTGTCGTTTCAGGCAGTTTGCTTTATCTTGTTTTTTTCTTGACCTATTTTGTTATCAAGCTCTTTGATCTTCCTTTCCTTACACAAGTTAAAGGATTATATACGATTGTGGGTCCATCAGAGATATGGCATTATCTGCTACTGGTACTCATTATTGTACCGGGTGAGGAGATTTTTTGGAGAGGATATATTCAGGGTTCAATTTCAATATGGAAAAACGGTCCTGCAGGTGTTATGATTTCTGCCTGTCTTTATGCATTTGCACATTTATGGTCCGGAAACCTTATGCTTATGGCTGCTGCTTTTACAGCAGGTATCGCCTGGGGGGCATTATTCGAATGGAAACGATCTTTGGTGCTGATCATTATTTCCCATTTGGTGTTTGATATCTGGTTGCTTGTCGTGATGCCTTTGAATTTTTAATAATTGTATATTTACCCTTCTCCCCTCAATAAGGTAAAATTATTTCTTGGATAGGCTCTGTTCGTAAAGATTGTTGCTTTTAGCATAGGACTGGACTAAAGATAAGATGTCAACATTAAACACCCTGTTGGTCTCCGTTCCAGGTGTTCGCTTTCCGCGGGCGGCCTCGGGAGCCTCCTCGGCGCTTTGCGCCTGCGGGGTCTCCCTTGACACGCTGCTCCCGCAGGAGTCTCACACCTTGCACTCCGACCAACAGGGGTGCCTCATAGTTAAAAGTTTGCCATACTAAATATACAAAAATTACATATTATATAAATTTTCATTTTAGTAGCGAATTTAATTTTTTTTGAGGCTCTTCCTAATAGCAAATAATGTATAACTCGTGAGTTGATTGTAGTGGAGGACACTTGACTCCTGCGGGAGAGTAGAGGGCATGGGAGACCCCACAGGCGAAGCCGAGGAGGCTCCCATCCGTCCCCGCGGAAAGCAAGTGTCCGGAACGGAAATCAACGGGCTACATTTAATGTTTACATTTATAGAAATAGCAACAATGAATGCGAAAACAGCCTTTGGAAAATGGAAGAAGGAGGAACAAGTATGGATGCCATATATCTATTTGTGATAGCAGCTGTTGTCGCATGCTTTGGAATAGCTTTACTGCTCAGGTCAAGTATGGAAAGGCTGGCTATGCACCCGGAGAACATCTCTCAAATACAAACAAGGCTTTTTATGTTTGTAGCATTTATTGAAGCTCTTCCGATAGTCTTGATTGTTTTTGGATTTATGACATTGGCTGATTCTGACGCAGACCTGATTATCCCATTAGTGATAGTCGTCGTTAGTGTTGTGATAAATGCCATTTTAAATCTTCTAAAACGAAATGAACTCACAGCGAACTACCCGGAAGTCAAAAGTACGATTAATTCCCTTTTCCTTGTAGGAAATGCTTTAATGGCAGCAATTCCTGTTGTTGCAATAGTAGCGATGTTTGTAAGATGACAACAGGAGATAATCTAAAAATGAAGACAGGCAGGGAAACCATGAACGGTTTTCCTGCCTGTCTCATTTCCTCACAATCAAAAGTATCAGAAATGCGATACTTATATAGCCGAATAGTGGATAGAGGTGTTCAATTAAACTTCCATAGCCAATCTGGCTGATCGTATATATGATTGAAACCAGAACAATCGTTACGATATAGCGTGGAATATTCCACATGCTTTCCAACTGACGTTGCAAACCGAAAATATCGCTGACAACAGAAGTAAAAATCTCTCCGTAAATGACAAACACATACATACCGAAAAAAGAGATCATCCCAAGCTTCACAACCTCTGCCATAGGAATTTCAAACGTCTGGAAATTCGGCAGTGAGGCGATGGAGATATGACAGGTTATCAAGATGAAGCAAAGGACAAGGCCACCTATAAAACCGCCACGTTTAATGACCCATTCATCATCGACCTCAGTTGCAAGAGGTACAAGAACAGGCTGTGCCATTGCCAAGTTGAAGGCGACATACGTAACAGGGGAAATCCACCCCTTCCATGACGGCTGCTGCGATGCTAGGGTCAGGAAATCGAGGCCGTGCTCCATTAAGGCATTTCCCGCAATGAAAAAACTAAAAGCAATCATGATAGGCACCACCACAATGTTGACACCCACCAACCCTTTGACACCTATTAACACAACACACACAGCCAATCCGACTGTCAGCAATAACCCAAGCTGATAATGCCAGCCCAGCTGTTCTTCAAATACAGCACCTGCCCCGGACAGCATCACTGCTCCGACGCAGGTCAAAATGATGAGCATGAAAAGGTTGACTACTGTACCCGCAGACACCCCAAACAGATACTCATTAAACTCTTTATAGGAAGTCGCCTTTATCCTCTTGGAAACCAGCATCATTTTCGTGCCAAGCCAAATGAATAAAAACCCACTGATTAAGATGGAGAAGAAACCTATCCAACCATATTGGGTGAAAAATTGGACAATCTCTTTTCCGGTTGCAAAACCTGCTCCCACTATTGTCCCAACATAAACCGCACCTATCTGAAAGGCACCAAGCCAACTTCTACTCAACCGCGCCCCCACCCCTAAACTATTTTTTTGCGTCCTCTCCACATTGAAAATGAAAAAACTGCTTGTCACATTATATGAGACAGGCAGTCAGGAAAGAAGCGTTTTTTGATAAGGGCTTTTTAAACATTCCGCTAACAAGTATTTGCTAGTAACTATTAAACTTGGAGGGGCAATTTCTTTCTTTCATACCTCCCTTTTAACGGGAATATGGTTGCACTCGAACCTTGTGGCACCACTGAAGGAATATCCTCACCCTCTATAATCCAGGCTGTATCATCCAGCTTTTCGATGACCGAAATGCTTTGTCCGAAATTTTCTATTTTAGGATATTCACTAAAGATAACCCATTGTAATAAAGAATCCTGGTCAGCAACAGAATCTTTTGCCGCAGGAGATGCTTTGGGTTCTTTTTCCAACTGAATGATGTCTTCTAGGACTGCACTTGCTGTAGGAAACATGCCAGCCCCTGGACCCTGCAGCTGCAAAGTCCCCAACAGATCGGTTGTAATGGAAACACTGTTTTGAACCCCTTCGACTTGATAGAAAGGATGGGATTCTGATACAAGAACAGGTTCCACCTTACATTGGATTTCATTGTTTGACTTGAAAAGAGTGACCACATGTTTGAACCTCAAATCCGCTTCCTCTGCAACCTTCATATGCTGCGGCTGAATGTGTGTTATTCCCTTTCTTTTGACGCTATCGATACAAGGCTGATCTCCATAAATCAGTTGACTCATTACTAAGCCTTTATAAAGAGCATCATATCCTTCAATATCATTGGTAGGATCAGATTCAGCATAGCCATTTTCTTTTGCAAGCTGGAGCGTCTCAGCAAATGTGCTCCCCAACTTTCTCATATTCGTTAATATGAAGTTGGAGGTTCCGTTAAGAATACCCTCGATTTTTAGAAAATGATTGACCTGAAGAAGCTGGCAAATTGTTTGGATGATGGGGATTCCTCCTGCGACGGTCGCCTCATAGCCCAATCCAACTCCTTTTTCCAGAGCCAGAGCCTGCAGCTCGGTTCCATGAAATGCAAACATTTCTTTATTCGCAGTAACAACATGACAACCCTTATCGATTGCTTTTTTCAGATAAGTGAATCCAGGTTCCCTGCCGACAATTGCATCAATGACAATATGAAGATCCGGAAGTGATAAGATATCCTCAAAGTCCGCTGTAAGTAGGACCTGTTCATCCGGCGCCACATGTTTTTCTAAATTTCGAACAAGAATGGCAACAACTTTAACCTCTTTTCCCAATAACCTCTGTAAACGGTTTTGATGTGATTCAATCGTACGATATACCCCCTTACCAACCGTTCCATATCCCAATAGGGCCACATTTATTTTAGACATGTGTCACTTCCTTTCTCTCTTTTTCCTCAAGCAATCGCTTTACTTCCATCCCCCATTTGTCAAACTCAACCAAGAAGCCATCATGTCCGAATTCTGTTTCAACCTCAACAAAATTTGCAGATATTCCATGGGCTTTCAGTTCCTCCACTGCTTCTCTTATCATACTGGTGGGATAAAGCAGGTCTTTTGAAAAGCCTATCATACACACTTTGCTGTTAATTTGGCTCAGTGCTTGCCTCCAGCCATTTCGTTCCCAGCCAATATCAAACTGGTCCATTGCCCTCAAAAGACAAAGATAGCTGTTGGCATCAAAACGTCGTGCGAACTTCTCACCCTGGTATTTCATATAGGAATCCACCTGATATTCAATGTCGGAATCCCCATGCGCATGTTTTTGTTCCCTGTTAAAACGATGATTGAATAAACTTGAGGAGCGATATGTTACCAGACCAACCATTCTGGCTATTTCAAGACCTTTCAATATTTCATTTTCCTGATAATCTCCATTATTCCAACGTGGGTCTGATATAATGGCGCTTCTTCCAATACAGTTAAAAGCCAGTGCATAATCAGTAAAATAAGGAGTTACAGCCATAGGAATAAGAATATCTGCATAATCCGGATATAATACTCCCCATTCGAGCACCTGCATTCCCCCTAAAGAGCCTCCAATAACAGCTTTCGCTTCGGAATACCCAAGCTCCCTTAATGCCAAATATTGAGCATGCACCATATCTCTGATTGTAATGGACGGAAACTTGCTTCCGTATTTTTTACCAGTTTTTGGATCTAGTGAGGTTGGACCTGTGGAGCCATTACACCCTCCTAGAACATTCATCGTTATTACTTGATAGTCATTTGTATCAATATAGGATCCGGGACCGATAAAGGAATGCCACCAGCCTTTTTCTTCCTCGGATCCTCTTGCAAATTGGTTTCCTGTCAAGGCATGACAGACTATAATAAGTTCTCTATTCTTATTTCCAACCCTTTCATAGGCAATTTCCACTTTCCCCAATACTTCTCCACTCTCAAGCACCAGTCGCTCGATCCCTACACTACCGGCAGTTGTTTTGCAATCACACTCTGTCACTGTCCTTCCACCCTTTTCATATCAGATGCTTTCCACTTTCAAAGTGGATTTTCCTGTTGCTGTGAAAAGTGCCTGGTCCAGATCCTTTTTCAGATCTTCGATGGATTCAATTCCTACAGATAGGCGAATCAAATCTTCTGTTACGCCTGTCTTTTTCAAATCTTCCCCTGTAAGCTGCTGATGAGTGGTTGATGCTGGATGAATAATCAAGGATTTAGCGTCTCCTACATTGGCTACATGTGACCAAAGCTTGATGGAATCAATGGCTTTTCTTCCCGCTTCTCTTCCACCTTTAATTCCGAAATTTAGAATGGAACCATATCCGTTTCTCAAATACTTTTGAGCGGATGCATGCGCCGGATGTCCTTGAAGACTAGGGTGGGATACCCACTCAACAGCGGGATGATCTTGTAGGAATCTTGCAAGCTCTGTTGCATTTTCGTTATGCTTTTCCACCCTTAGGTGAAGCGTCTCCAATCCTTGTAGAAGAAGAAATGCACTTTGAGGACTTAAGCATGCGCCAAAATCGCGCAAAAGCTGGACACGAAGCTTAACAGCATAAGCAAGGTTTCCGAAGGCTTCTGCATAACGAATGCCATTATAGCTTTCATCCGGTTCAGTAAAGTCTTGGAATTTAGGATTATCCCAGTTGAATGTACCTCCATCCACCACAATTCCTCCGATTGTCGTTCCATGGCCGCCAATCCATTTAGTTGCCGAATGCACCACAATATCCGCTCCCCACTTGATCGGATTGCAAAGATATGGAGATGCAAAAGTATTATCTATAATGAGTGGTATGTCATGATCATGTGCAACATTGGCAACACCTTCAACATCTAAAACATGTAAGCTTGGATTTCCAATGATTTCGCCGAAAATCGCTTTGGTTTTTGGGGTTATCGCCTTTCTGAAGTTCTCAGGATCCGTTCCATCCACAAAGAGCACTTTTATCCCATACTTCGGCAATGTGACAGCAAATAGATTATAGGTTCCTCCATACAGATTTCCTGCTGCAACGATCTCATCACCGGCATGGGCAATGTTTAATATGGCAAATGCTATTGCAGCCATGCCGGAGCTGGTTGCAACGGCCGCCACTCCACCTTCCAACAGCGCAATTCTCTTTTCCAGCACATCGACTGTCGGGTTTCCAATTCTCGTATAGATGTTGCCGAATTCATTTAGGGCAAATAAATTCTGGGCATGCTCAGTATCATTGAACACATACGATGTTGTCTGATAGATGGGAACTGCTCTGGAACCGGTAGTCGGATCAGGAGTTTGCCCTCCGTGTAACAATAGCGTTTCTAATTGATAAGCATCATTTGTATTGGTCATGTCATTACCTCCGTTTTTAATTTTTAATAAATGCTACCCTTAAAATAAGTGAGTGTTCCGTATTCCTGTTGATTTCCGTTCCAGGTGTTCGCTTTCCGCGGAAAGCGAAGCCTAGTGCGAAATCAACAGCGGTGTTATTACCGCTAAAAATAAAAACCCCTTCATAAGAAGAGGTTTTTTCCTCCTCTTATCTGTCAGGCGCATAGTCCGCCTGCAGGAATTAGCACCTTTTCAGAAATAGATTAACTGTTCCTGATGGTTGCCGGACTTCATAGGGCCTGATCCCTCGGTCACTCTCGATAAGAGATATTCAGTTTTTTGTTCATTACGTTAATTCATTAAATGTATGATTGATTTACTATCTACCATATTGAGTAATAACGGATAATATTACTTTTAATTTTCCCCCTTTTTGAACAGATAAAAAGCCTCTTCTATAAGAAGAGGCTTTCATTGAAGGTCCTCTTCTTATCTCTCAGAAAAAAATTCTGCAGAAATTAGCACCTTTTCAACATCATTGAAGGTTGCCGGGCTTCACAGGGTCTGTCCCTCCACCGCTCTTAATAAGAAGTTTTGCTATTTGATTTTAAAAGAAAAATACTTTTTGCAATTATAACAACAGTCTCAAGCTGAAGTCAACAAACTTTTCTAAATATACCGAATAAATAATATCTATTATTTACCAACAGGCAAAATACTTGAAAGTCAAAAAAGGTCAAAGTATACTATGGCTAAACCTTAATGGTCAAAGAAAGTCAAACAATTCTCAAGGAGGAAGCAAAGAATGATTTGTCAAAAATGCGAAGAGAATCAAGCAACTATTCATGTTAAGTTCCAATTTAATTCAGAACAAAAGCAACTTGTCCTATGCTCATCCTGCTTTGAAGAAGAAAGAGCAAAATTACAGACGCCGTCTGGATTCTTGCAAGGATTTTCCGGACACACTCCATTTTGGGAGCATGATCATCGACCTAATAAAGAGTCAAATTCCAAAGATTCTAAAGAGTCCAGACACGGCGGTGGAATTCTGGACAAATTAGCCAAAAATGTAACGAATCTTGCTAAAGCAGGATTGATTGACCCTGTTGTGGGAAGAGAAAAAGAAATCAAGAAAGTAATTGAAATTCTAAACAGACGAAACAAGAACAATCCCGTACTAATCGGGGAACCTGGAGTAGGTAAAACAGCCATTGCAGAAGGACTTGCACTTAATATTTCTACCGGAGATGTTCCTGCCAAGCTTCAGAATAAAGAAATCTATCTGTTGGATGTCGCCTCACTTGTTGCCAATACAGGTATTAGAGGTCAATTTGAAGAAAGACTGAAGCAAATCATCCACGAACTGCAGGAAAGAAAAAATGTCATCCTTTTTGTGGATGAATTGCACTTAATTGTAGGAGCAGGTTCTGCGGAAGGGTCCATGGATGCAGGTAATTTGCTGAAACCGGCATTGGCCAGAGGTGAGTTGCAGCTCATCGGGGCTACAACCTTGAAGGAATACCGGCAAATAGAAAAGGATGCTGCATTGGAACGACGCTTTCAACCTGTTATGGTAAAAGAGCCTACTCCTGAAAAGGCTATTGAGATCATTAAAGGTATCCAATCCAAATACGAGGAATTCCATCAGGTTTCCTATACTGAAGAAGCGATAAATGCCTGCGTCAGCCTGTCACACCGCTATATTCAGGATCGTTTCCTGCCTGATAAAGCCATTGATTTGCTTGATGAAGCAGGATCTAAGAAGAATTTAACCTTGGATGTAATGGACGCGGAGAGAATTAACTACCGACTGGCACAGATTGAAAATGAAAAACAAAAAGCTTTGGATGAAGAGAAATACGAATACGCTGCAAAGCTGAGAGATGAAGAAGCAAAACTTGAGCAGAGTAGAAATAGCTCCACTGCGAAAAAACTTGAAGTTACACTGAATGACATCTATGCAATCATAGAAGAAAAAACTGGCATTCCTGTTGGAAAACTGCAACAGGAAGAACAAGTAAAGCTTCGTGATCTCGAGGCAAATTTAAATAAAAAAGTGATTGGACAAAAAAATGCAGTCCAAAAGATTGCAAAAGCAATTCGCAGAAGTCGTGCAGGTCTTAAAAGAAAAGAACGACCTATTGGTTCCTTCCTTTTTGTCGGTCCTACTGGGGTTGGTAAAACAGAGCTTACCAAATCACTTGCCGAAGAGCTTTTTGGTTCAAAGGATGCATTTATCCGTTTTGACATGAGTGAATACATGGAAAAGCATTCAGTATCCAAACTAATTGGATCTCCACCAGGGTATATCGGGCATGAGGAAGCTGGACAGTTGACAGAAAAGGTTCGCCGCAACCCTTACAGCATTGTACTGCTTGATGAAATGGAAAAAGCCCATCCTGATGTGCTCCAGCTGTTTCTTCAGGTAATGGAGGATGGCAGGCTGACGGACAGCCAAGGAAGAACTGTCAGCTTCAAAGACACTGTGATTATCATGACAAGTAACGCAGGTGTTACAGACAAGAGGATTACAGTAGGTTTTGAGAAGCACGAAAATACAGTGCAAGGTTCTATACTGGATTCCTTGTCGTCCTATTTCAAACCGGAGTTCCTTAACCGATTTGATAATATCATTGAATTTGCAAAGCTTGAAAAAGAGCATATGCGTCAGATTGTCGATATTCTGATTAATGATTTGTCAGGTATGCTGATCGAAGAGCATCAGTGTAAACTCTATTTATCGGAAGCTGCAAAGGAATGGTTGGCTGATAAGGGCTACCATCCTCAGTTTGGGGCTAGACCATTACGCCGACTTATTCAGGAACATGTAGAAGATGCCATCGCTGATATTTTACTGGAGCTTGATTACATCCCTACTTCTCTTCAAGTGGAGGTTGAACAGGAAGAATTGAAAGTAAATGTTAACTAATTTGCGATTTGAGGCTTGTTGGTCACCATTTTCTAATTGGTGACCAACAAGCCTTTTTTATTTAGGCTCTTTTCGTAAAGTTTGTTGCTTTTTGCATAGAGCTGGGCTAAAGATAAAATGTCACCATTAAACTCCCTGCTGGTCTCTGTTCCAGGCATTCGCTTTCCGCGGGGCGCTGCTTGAGCCTCCTCGGCTTTGCCTGTGGGGTCTCAAGTCAACCGCTATCTCCCGCAGGAGTCTCACACCTTGCACTCCAACCAACAGGGGTGAATAATAGTATAAAATCTGCCTTTCTAAAATTTGAAAAATTGGACTTTGTCTCATTTTTTCATTTCAACGGAGCAAATAATGTTATAAAAACTGAGTTGATTGTAGCGGAGGACACTTGACTCCTGCGGGAGAGTAGAGGGCATGGGAGACCCCACAGGCGAAGCCGAGGAGGCTCCCATCCGTCCCCGCGGAAAGCAAGTGTCTGTAGCGGAAATCAACGGCTAAATTTAAAGACTACACCTTATCTAAATAGCAACAATGGGATTGCGAAAAGAGCCTTTATTTATAATGATCAGACGAAATCCACGGCTTTTGAATTCAGGCACACGATTACGCCTTCTCTGTTTCTGCGTATTATCATTCTTTAATCCCAATTGATATTCTTCTTTCGAATTTTTTATCAGGACAATAACATACGGATTTGGCATCTTCTCTTGAGCTTGATCTATTTTGATTATTGATTGACACGCAGAAAAGTTTAAAAACAGCATTGCCGAAAATAAAAGATGACAAAAACAGGCCACGACATCAACCTCCCTCTGTTATCGTGACCTGCATCAAATTTTTTATGTAGCTGTAACTGAATTGTAATAGATTATATTATTCCAGTTCATAATCCTGTAAGTGAACAAAGCTGAAGCCCTGTTCCAATAAATTTAGAACTGCCATCTTTACTCCTTCAGCTGTCCCGCTTTCCGGGTGATTCATGTGAAGGATCACAATCGATCCGGAAGTTGCCTGAAGGATGGATTCTTTCACTTGATCCGCGGTAAAAGTGGCTCCAGCATCACCTAGAATATCAAAGTTCACTACTTCCAAACCAAGGTCCTGGGCTATTTTAACCGATACATCATCGTAAAAAGCAGTTCCCGAGCGAAAATGTTTTGGAAGCTTTCCTGTATGCTCCAATATCATTTTCTGATTCCCGATAATTTCCGCTACGATTTCCTCTTTTGAAGCTGTACTCTCTATGCCCCAGGCAGAACGGGGGATAGTGGATAAAGGCCGGTGTTCTGTACCATGATTTTCTATCGTAAATAAAGAATTGTTTGCAAGTTCCATAAAAATAGTGGGCTGCGCTTCTATCCATCTGGCATTCAAAAATAGGTTCGCCTTAATGTTATGCTGATCCAGGAAACTGATCAGTTCATCATCATATCCGCTGCCATTTTCTCCTCCGCATGCATCCAATGTTAATGCTATGACTTTTTCATCGGTTTTCATCCTTGTTTTTACACCTGTAACAAATTCATGGAATTCATTGGACTCCCCATAATCACTATGGTTCAGAACTTCATTTTCCCTTTTTGTCAGTTCCTCCAAGGCCTCTTGCTTGTGGAGTTCTTCCTCCGTCAGTTCTGGCAACTCCTCCACCTTTGTTTCTTCTCTTTGAACAGGTTTCTCCTCTTTTACTTTTTCATCCCCTCTTACAGGTTCCTTTGTTGTGCTCACTTCTAGACCACTACAGGCAACCAACAATAAGATAGAGATGAAGAAAACTCCCCCAATGGTTCCCCTCATATCAACATCCCTTTTCGACAATTTACTTCATAATAAATAAAAAAACTGACTGAAGCATTATTCATGGAAACCCATGCACTTCAGTCAGTTGGTATGTGTAAAATCTATGTTGTCGGAATACTTTCTGTAAGTGGATATGTTCTGATTGCCCTTAATGCTACTTCCCCATCGTTAAAAGGAACAGACTCTGTACCAATCAATTGGTAATTTTCATGTCCTTTACCTGCTATTAATACAACATCGTCTTCTTTAGCAAGTTCGATGGCCCTGAAAATCGCCTGTTCACGGTCACCGATACATTCAAACCTGTCATCCACTGCCCCGGCGGCCATTCCGTTGATGATTTCATCATATGGCTCGTCCAATGGATTATCGGTGGTGAAGATGACGTAATCTGATTTCTCTGTTGCAATCCTGCCCATCTTTGGACGTTTATCCTTATCTCGATTACCGCCTGTCCCAATAATGGATATGATACTCCCTTTGGAGAACATCTTAATACTGTCGAGCACCTTCCCGATTGCATCCTCCGTATGGGCATAATCAATAATGACATTTCGTTGATCCCCTGTGTGCAATGTTTCCATCCGGCCACTAGGTGGTGTTACCTCACTTAGATGTTTAAGAATTCTAGCAAAAGGCATTCCTTTGTCCCAAAGTACACAGATAACGGAAAGAATATTGTAAACGTTGAATTCACCTACAAACGGTACTTCCATTCTGTACTCCCCAAAATCCGTATGTAAAGTGAAGGCTGTTTTATTTTCGAAAAACTCCAGATCACTCGCTCTGAAATCAGCATCATTGTTGATCCCGTATGAAATGATTCTGGCACTCGTCATACTGATATAATCCTTGGAAGCATCATCATCCATATTTAGAATTGCCGCTTTGTCTTTACGGAGATCCTGTCCGAGCTGGGAAAAGAGCAGCCCTTTTGCGTTTTTATAATTTTCCATGGTCCCGTGAAAATCCAAATGGTCCTGTGTCAGATTGGTAAACACACCATTCTGGAACTCCACACCAGCCAAACGTCCAAGCAGAAGTCCATGGGAGGACACTTCCATTACAACATCAGTCACACCTGCATCAACCATGTCCTTCAACATTCTTTGCATAGTCAGTACATCACTTGTTGTGTTCTTGCTTTCGAACTTTTCCCCATCGATATCGATTTCAATCGTACCACTGAGGCCCGTCTTATATCCTTCATTTCTCATCACTGAATTAATGACGCTTGTCACTGTCGTTTTCCCATTCGTTCCTGTAACTCCGACAATTCTAAGCTTGGTGGAAGGGTAGTCAAAAAATGCATTCGCAAGCTGGCCCAGTGCTCTTTCCGTATCTCTCACCTTCACATAGCAGACATCTTCATGCAGCATTTCCGGCAGATCCTCTACCACGATCACTTTCGCACCTTTTTCAATGGCCGAGGAAATATATCGGTGGCCATCGACTGTATATCCTTTAATACAGACAAAGACGGAATCCACTGTTACCTGTCTGGAATCGGAAAAAATATTAGAAATGGAAATCGGGAATTCCCCATAGATTTTTTGTGTTTGCACTTTTGAAAATAAAGAATTTGTATTCATAGGGTCACTTCCTTTTCTGATACTAAATATTATTTTTAAACGAAGTCAATGCGTCTTATTGTAGTATCTTCAATTAGTTGAATATGTATTTAACCGAATATTGACAAATAATAACTATAATCAATATCGAAGCCATTTATTCACTATATAACTACCATTCTACAAAAGTAAAGGGAAAAGGGAAAGTAGAATGTTGTCGGAAATGCCCTGAATTCGTTGGAAAAAGCTGCCGATATACCGACAGCTTTCTTTTATAATACTTTATCATCTACACTGTTCAGATAGTTTTCAATTTCCCCTACAACTGATTCCACACAGCCATCCTCGAATGGAGATCGAAGTTGCGCGAATTTTACCAATTCTGTGAAAGATTTGCTTCCTCCCAATTTACAGAGCTCTAGATAGGATTTCCATGCTTCTGCCGGGTTCTCCTGTGAAAGTTTCCAATATTGAAGTGCGCAGATTTGAGCCAATGTATAGTCAATATAATAGAAAGGCGTTCGGTAAATATGACCTTGGCGTTGCCAGAAACCGCCAGATTGCAAATAATCATTTCCATCATAATCTCGGTTTGGAAGATATTTATCCTCAATTTCCCGCCATGCTTTGTTTCTCTCTGCAGGAGTTGCTTCCGGATTCTCATAAACAAAATGCTGGAATTCATCCACCGCTACACCATAAGGCAGGAATGAAATTGCACTGCTCAGATGGGAGAATTTATATTTATCCGTATCTTCCTTAAAGAAAAGCTCCATCCATGGCCATGTGAAGAACTCCATACTCATCGAATGGATCTCACATGCTTCATAGGTAGGCCAATTATATTCAGGCACATCGAAATCTCTGCTCATGTATACCTGAAAAGCGTGTCCCGCTTCATGTGTCAATACATCGATATCGCCGCTTGTACCATTGAAATTCGAGAAGATATAAGGTGTTTTGTAGGTTGGGATATAGGTACAATACCCTCCTGCTTCCTTCCCTTTTTTCGCCACTAGGTCCATCAGGTTCTTGTCGATCATGAATTGGAAGAACTCTTTTGTTTCCTGTGATAGCTCCTCGTACATCTTGCTTCCATTCTCAATAATCCATTCAGGAGTCCCTTTTGGTGTAGCATTTCCGGTTTTGAATTTAAAGCCCTCATCGTAATACTTCAAATCCTGGACACCAATGCGCGCTTGTTGTCTTTCTTTCAATTTTTCAGTTAATGGAACAATATATTCCTTCACCTGATCACGGAATTTGGCTACCATATCAGCATCATAGTCTGTACGTGTCATTCTTGCATAACCAAGCTCAACAAAGTTCTTGTATCCAAGTTTTTGGGCAATCTTGGTGCGTAGTTTGACCAGTTGATCAAAAATATCATCAAATTCTTCTTTATTCTCATTAAAGAAGCCGAACTTCGCTTCACTTGCCTTTTTACGCATTTCTCTGTCTGTCGACTCCGTAAACGGGTCCAACTGCGCCAACGTCAACTCTTTCCCATCGAATGAGATCTTTGCTGATGCGATTAGCTTGGAATACTTTGTCGTAAGTTTATTCTCATGCTGAAGGTCTTCTATGATGGAATCATCAAATGTTTTCAATTCACATTCAGCCAATGAGAAAAGCTGAGTCCCCCATTTTTTCTCCAGCTCATTCCGGAATGGAGATTTAACAAGTGCTTTATAATATTTTGTATCCAATGCTTTTGTCAAGGGCTCTACTTCGTCCAGAAAATCTTGTTCTTCCTTGTAGAACTCATCTGTAGTATCAATGGAATGGCGAATGTACACTAGATTAAAATCCGTGCTTAACTCATTTCTGATTTCATTGATTTCCTTGATCGCTTCCTCCTGCTCCTGAGCGGAAGTAGCCCCCTCGAACCTAACCAACGCAGCATTATACCTGCTCTCGACCTCATCCATATTTGGCCGTGTATATGCAAACTCTTCAAATCTCATAATAAACGTCCCCTTTATAAACAATATTCACCCTTTAATATTCTACATAAATCGGCATTATCCTGCCGGGGTCTGGCCCTTTATTTATGGCCCTTTATTTATGGCCCTTTATTTAATGGCCTTTGATTGGCCCTTTATTAAACCAAAAAAAAAACTGACTCCCGTCAGTTTTTTTCTGTTTGGGCAGCAAAGTGCCCGAGTTTTTTAAAGAGGTCGATTGCCTGCTCTTTTTCTTCTGTTTGAAGTCCGGCAAGCAGGTTGTGTATTTGTTGTTCATGCTGCGGAAAGATGTTTTGGAGTAGATTTTTTCCTGCCTCCGTAATCTGTGCATAGGTCACTCGGCGATCTTTTGCACATGCTTTGCGGGCAAGCAACCCTTTGCCTTCTAATTTATCCACTACATAGGTGATACTTCCGCTTGCCAACAGGATCTTCCCACCTATTTGCTGCAACGGCTGATCGCCCTTATGATAGAGAAGCTCCAACACTGCGAATTCAGTTGGATTCAGGTCAAAGCGTTGAATGGACTGATTGGCTTTATCATTAATGGCTCGGTATGCTCTGGAAAGTACAATGAATAATTTTAGGGAGACATCTAAATCGTTTCTATTTGTCATGATCTTCATTCCTTTTTCAAATATCTTGAATTAAAACCAATGTTATAGTAAACTTCTTCATTCGTCAATCCAAGTTGAAAAATATGTAATTCCTTCTTCCTTAACTATAAATTGGTCGATTCGGCAATGTTAAGTAGAAGTATGATAAAATATGGAACAATGGGGAATGAACATTTTCCTTGTAGCTTTCCCTTTCATTTACTCGATATCCTAATTTTTATATAATCAAAAATAAATTAACACCAAAATAAAAAACTGCTTCGAGCAGTTTTATGCAGCCTTTTCTGAACAATCAATTTACTTACTGGCAAAGAAAAGCCTTGAAAGGAAACTAGTGATGAATGAAGCATTAACAGGCAGCATCCTTGCTGCCATGTCTACAGGTCTAGGAGCATTACCGATTCTCTTTCTTAAAAATTCCATTTCACACAGATGGAAGGATATACTATTAGCGTTCACTGCCGGCATCATGATGGCAGCCGCCACCTTAAGCCTTATACCTGAGGCACTAAACTACGGAGGGATCCTCCCCTTATCGATAGGACTATTATTGGGTGTCTTTACCTTAACATTGCTGGAAAAATCCATTCCCCATATAGACCTTGAACATAATAGAAAAGGTATCGAATTCGACCAGAAAGCCATGCTTATCGTTGCAGCCATCACACTGCACAATATACCTGAGGGGTTGTCTGTTGGGGTCAGTTATGCATCGGATGCAAATGATACGGGAAATTTGATCGCTTTTGCGATTGGTTTACAAAATGCTCCTGAGGGATTTCTGGTTGCGCTTTTCCTCATGAATCAAAAAATCAATCGAGTTAAAGCATTCCTTGTAGCTACATTAACCGGAGCAGTGGAAATTCCAATGGCCTTATTGGGCTTTTACCTTACTTCCATCGTTTCGAATTTGGTACCTTATGGTCTTGCGTTTGCGGCAGGAGCGATGCTTTATATCATTTATAAAGAACTCATTCCTGAGAGCCATGGTGATGGATATGAAACCACTTCCACCTACTCTTTCATCTTTGGGCTTTTATTCATGATCTGGCTGATTCAGATCTTCTAACCATTCTCTTTTGGAATGGTTTTTTATATGGACTTCTTTTGGTAGATCATTTTTTGATACTCATAAATTAGCTTGTCTAAATCCTGGCTGCATTTAATTGTTTGATCACTGATATAACCCGTTTTATTGGCCAAAACAATCATAGAGTCCCTTTTCTCTTTAATGAGAATCAATAGGTTCTCTACATACCCTTCATACGACAATGTAATTCGCTCCTTTTATCTCTCTGCTCTCCTTTTCGAATTATTACAAAAATTTCTATTAATGTAAATAGAATCGCAATATTAGACAATCTTTTCACAAAGTTTTTTCACCCGACCGCATGAATACACAGATTTTGTGCAAAATGAAAGTAATAAAGGATATTTGCCAGCAAAAAAATATTAAAATGCGAGAATCTTGTCGAATGGAACCTCACCAAAATCCTAATAACAAACCTTATACAGCATCTTAGAAATGAGTGGTAAAGTTGAAAAATCTCATCGCTATTTTATCCGTATTATCAGTGTTTTTAGGCAGCATCGTCATTTATGCAGAGGAGCACCATCAGAATAGTAATAGAGTAGCCATTGTAATTGATGATTTCGGCAATGACATGAAGGGGACCGAAGAAATTCTTCATCTGCCAGTCAAGTTGACTATTGCGGTGATGCCGTTTCTTTCTACAACAAAAGAGGATGCGGAGCTTGCGCATGAATTGGGGCACGAGGTCATATTACATCTTCCAATGGAACCCGTTAAAGGGAAGAGGAGCTGGCTGGGTCCCGGAGCCATCACAACGGACCTCTCCAATAAAGAAATTGCAAAGCGAGTAAATGCGGCAATTGATGCCGTTCCTTTCGCCGTTGGAATCAATAACCATATGGGATCAAAAGCCACTTCAGATGAGCGTGTGATGCGGATTATCCTTGGTATCTGCAAAGAAAGGCACCTCTACTATCTGGACAGTAAAACCTCAAGAAAAAGTGTCGTTTCAAAAATTGCCACAGAACTTTCTGTACCCTATTTGGAAAATGAATTGTTTTTTGATGAGGTTTACACAACCAACCATATCGTAAAGCAGACTAACCAGCTCATCAGAAAAACAGAAGTAGATGATAGTATCATTGCCATCGGTCATGTGGGCATTGCAGGTGAAAAGACAGCCAGTGTTCTGAAACAATATATTCCTGCACTCAAGAAAAAAGCTGAGCCTGTCACTTTATCGACTATCCTCATAGAAAAAGAGTTGATTACCACTCCACAATAAAAAACGAGCATCTTTTCCCTATGGGAAGATGCTCGTTTTACGGCTGTATTACTTCATAACATCAATCTGATCGACATGTGTCACCCTGAACTCTTTCTCTTCCAGCTTTTTCACAATCTTATTCAGTTTATCCTCAGGTAGCTCGGCAGGGAGGTTCACGATGATCCGTCTTAAATATTTCTCCCCGTTATCAAGCGTAAGCATGCCGTCAATGTTGATGTCCTTCAGCATGGTAACAAGATCCTTTATTGCCCCTTTATGTTCAATTGTGGCGATGGTCAAGGTGTAACCCCCAGTTTTCATTCCAAATGAATCAGCAAGTACATCCATGACGTTTGCATGAGTCAGAATCCCGAGAAATTCATTACCCTCGTTCAGTACAGCAATGAATGGCAGTCGTTTAATTGTGAAAAACGCTTGGAAAAAGGAGTCCTCCTCAAAAATGAATGCATCTTTATTTTGGATAAGGGACTCCACAGAATCGTTTTCAGATCCTTTCCCCTCGTATAGGTAATCCAGTAAGTGCACTTTATAGACTAGCCCTACAAAGCTTCTCCCATTATCCTCCAGGATGGGAATGCAGCGGTAACCTGTCTCTTTAATTTTCTCATACGCGTCCTTCACCGTATAGTTCGGCTCACAATACTGTACATCTTGCTTAGGCACAAAATTATAACGTACTTTCATTCCCTCACTCCTCCAAAACACATCTATTTATGTAGATAAAACTACTTTTACATTAGCATATTCGCATAAAAAGGTAAAGAAAATTCATAATATTAAAACTTTTAATTCTTATTAATTTTCCTCTTATTTTGCCGCATTTGCTGCAATCTGAACCGCATCCCAAACTGTTGCATAGGGTGGTGCGTAACTTAAGTCCAGCATACCAATCTGTTCTGTCGTCAATCCGCATGTAATGGCTGTTGCATAGATATCTATCCGTTTTGCCGCACTTTCATCCTGACCAAGTATTTGTGCGCCAAGCAGTTTCTTTGACTCTTTTTCATAGACAAGTTTAATGTGAAAAGGCAACGCATTAGGATAATAGGAAGCATGGCTATTTGTTTCAACTTTTACTGTTTTAAAGTTTACATTCTCCTGTCTAGCAGATTTTTCCGTCAATCCAGTCATCGCAGCTGTCCAATCCATAATTTTCACTACGTTCGTGCCAAGTATTCCCTGAAAGGAATTCGGGATTCCAGCCATGTTATCCGCTGCGACTCTTCCATGTTTATTGGCTGTAGTACCTAAAGCAATATTAACAGGCTTTTGCAAAAGAAGATGGTTACTTGTCGCGCAGTCCCCGGCAGCATAGATGGCAGGAATGCTGGTTTGCTGCTGTTTGTCAACAATGATGGCACCATTATCTAGCATATTCAGTCCAATACCTTTGACAAACTCCGTGTTAGGTTTATTCCCGATGTTCACGATAACTGCATCCACATCATACTTCCCTTTATCCGTGCTTACGCTGGTAACCTTCCCTTCCACAACGTGAAGCTCCTTGACTTCTTCGCCAGTCAGGATTTTCACCCTGTCTTTTAGGCAATCCTCCAAGATTTCAGCCATATCCTGATCATAGTTAGGAAGGATATGTGGCTGCAATTCGATGACCGTTACTTCCTTTTGTAATTCCATCATCGTTTCGACCAGTTCCATCCCTATATACCCACCACCGATTATCCCAACCCTCTTCACATCTTTTCTTTCTTGAAAGTATTTTCTCATGTCCATTCCATCTTTAAGGGTCTTTAAAGTAAAGACATTCTCTGCATCCTTTGGTACAAATGGAGGAACAATTGGTTTTGATCCGGTAGCTATCAGTAGTTTATTATAGTTCACTTCCATCATTTCGCCGGATTGGAGATTTTGGACAAGCACTACTCTTCGCTCTGGCACCACTTTTTTGACTTCATGCTGAATATGTACCTGGATATTCCGTTTCTCGAAATCCTCTACAGTCCTCGCCAATAGGTCTTCGTGCGACGCTGTCACTCCAGATATGTAGTAGGGTAGACCGCAGGCACCATATGAAATATGTTCATCCTTTTCAAAGACGGTTATTTTTACATCTTCCTTTAGTCTTCTAAGCTTGGAAGCCGCACTCATGCCACCCGCTATTCCACCAATTATCACTATATGCTCCATAAAATAGCCTCCTATTTGCATCAGTTCATCACCTTCCATTATATTCCCTCTTTAAGGGGGGATTACTCATAAAAAAAGACATTTGAGTGAAAATCATATCACTCAAATGCCTCTCGTTACTTAGTTATTTATCTGTTCTGTCTGGCTCTCATAAATTGGAACCCATCCTTCAGTCGTAACGAAAATCCGTATGGCTACGACCTTTCTGTCCTCCATGAGGGTAAAATAATGACGGACATTTGGTGGTACACTTATCAGATCTCCAGGCTCCAGTTCCACGTCGAAAAAGCTGCCGTCCTTGCCTTGAATGACAAAAATCCCATGGCCGCTCACAATATAGCGGACCTCATCATCGGTGTGATGATGCTCTTTATTGAAATTCTGCAAAAGCTGTTCCAGGTTAGGAGTGGTATCGGATAAGGAGATGACATCCTGTGCTCTGTATCCACGTCTTGCCGAAATGTCCGCAATTTCACTCTGATAGGCAGCTAGGATTTCCTCTTTATTTTCTTCTGTCAGTGCAAAATTCTCCTGAAGATAATCAGGCAGCTTGGAGGTATCCCACTTTTCATAAATTACTTCATTTTCAGTCAAAAAGGATTCCACTTTTTCTTGTACTTTGATTCTTTCGTTTGTTTGATGAATTCTGATTTCAGCCATTCTTTTTTCCTCCTCAAGGTTTATTTTTAATGGACCTGCAAGCTTGCTCTAATACTGTTTTTCACGCTTAAAAGCTTTAAGTGATAGGAAAACAGGAATTCCCATGCTTCCAGGTGTTTTTTCGCTTCAAATGCCGTTTTTCCCCAGACCGTAATTCCGTGATTTTGGATCAGCACAGCACCACTGTCTCCATGAATGTGCTTTGAAAACTCCCTCGCAAGTTTTGGAATATCAGCATGGTTTTTAATAATTGGAATGCTGACAGAGGCATCCTCTTCCCAAATCCCCAAGGCTTTTATAATTTCCTGGCCTGTAAAGACTATCTCCTTCTGCTCTGCATATAATTGCGAAATGACATTATTGTCGACCGTATGGACGTGAAGGGAGCAACCGGCATTTGACTTGCCGTACACTTCCACATGAAGCAGTGTCTCGGCGGAAGGCAACAGAATGGTCTCTTCCACCGCTTCCCCAGCATAGTTTACTAGCAGAAAATCTTCCGGTGTTCTTTTCCGCTTATCCTTACCACTTGCTGATACAAAAAAAGTCAAAGGATGATCTGTTACTTTGATCGAAAGATTTCCACTTGTTCCAAAAAACCAATCGCGGCCAGCCAGCTCCTCCTTCACATCTGCAAGCTCATTCCACCTTGCTATCTGAATACTCATGATGACACCTCCTGCTTCTTCAGTATCTTTATCACATCGAAGAAGTCTTCAAATGCTTCATAGTTAATGGATTGCTCATTGCATTTTTCAATCAGAAAATCCCTGGCTATTACTTTATCCGCCATTTTCGCCGCTTGCAGATCTGTAATGGAATCACCAATCACTATTTTATAAGTGTCCTTATCTGCAAGTTTACGAATGACTGATGGTTTGCAGCACCCGCATTCGTTTTGGCATTCCTCATCACAAGAATGCGGCCAGTGAATCCTGATGCTCTCTCCTGAAAAATCAGACTCATTGCAGTAGATTTGGCCCCGGGGCACAATTCCACTCAGCAGAGGCTCCACAAAAAAGTCTATTCCTCCTGACACAATATAAAGTGGAATCTGCTGGTTCCTCGTGTATTCCACAAACTCATGAAATCCTCTTCTGATCGCGGCATGTTCTAAAATGTACGTGCTGATTTCTTCCCTTTGGTTTGAGGGAAGCAGGGAAAACATTTTCCCCACTCCTTCCCGGATGGATATCTCCTGCGAAAGAACTTTATCCTTTAATTCATTCCACTCAAGTGGGGCATATTTCTTCATAATGGCAATGATGTTGTCACTGTCTGTTACCGTTCCATCAAAATCACAAAATATCATTGGCTGACCTGCACTCATTTTGCAACCTCCAAACTGCCCCATTGTTCAATTGCGAGTTTCAGTTCCGGGTTCGTTTCAGCCTGTTCGCTCAAGGTTTTTCCAGCCAACACTCCATTAACCGCCTGTCTGAAAGCCGAACCACCGCCAATGGCGCCCAAAGCGTGTCCATGGATTCCTCCACCTGCATTGATGACAGAATCCAATCCAAAATCCTGATAAAGCTGCGGTACAAGGCCTGGATGGATTCCAGCTGATGGTACAGGCAGGGCAGCTTTCATTCCATCTTCGACCTTTGTTAAGCTGTTTCTGATTCCCAGTGCTTCCTTCTTTGGCAATGCGACACTGCCATAGGGGGAAGGAAACAAGGAAAAGTCGGCTCCAGCGTACCTAACTAGTTTTCCAAGAAGAAGTTCGTTGGAAATCCCATAAAACTCTGATGGAGTACTTGCCCCACTTACTGCAGGGTGTGCCATGATCGGTATCTGGATATTTTTATCCTCAGCAAGACACTGTAACACGTCCAATCCATAAGCAAAAACATTGAATAGTAAAATGTCTGCACCTAGCTCCACTGCCCGCTTCGCTTTTTCCCTCAATTCAAACGTTCGGCCTGTAAGATTGACAGCATAGCGGGCACGATGCCCTGTCTTTTCGTAAACTTCCTCCAAAACTTTCTTGCCGACTGCAATTCTCTTTTCAAATGGCGTGAGCGGATTCTCAAAAAGGATTTCATCATCCTTGATAAAATCGACTCCTCCAAGTGCCTGTTCCCGAAGTTGATTTCCAAGGAATGCGAGGTCCCTGCCAATTACACCTTTAAAAATGCTCATGACATACGGACGATCGGTTATCCCCGTCAGTTCCCTGATTCCCTCCACACCGAACTTTGGTCCGGGGAATAGGCTTTTCAGTTCACTCGAAAACTCCAAATCTAACAGCTTGATTTCACCGTCCAAGGAGAGCTTCCCGAACACAGTTGTCAATATTGCAGGTAGATCATTGCTGAAGTTTAAGCTCGGGTAACCGATTTGGATTATCCCTCTGGTGACGGTGCTTCCGATATAGCTGTTCACCCTCTCGCTTGGTTCAAGTTCCTGGACATGAACCACCCTGCCCTTATGTTTTTTCAGCTGTTCCTGATCCAAAAGCGGCAAATCTGTCCAAGAACCCACTGTCAAACCAAGGGCAATACCCTCAGCTTTTTTTTCCAAGTTCCCTTTTCTGTCATGTACTAGGTATGTGGCAATAATTTCACTCATATCTGTCATCCTTTCAATCACGTGAAATGGTATGATATGTAAGCACTAAAAAACCTCTTCGATAAGAAGAGGTTAGGCATCCTAACATCCTCTTATCTCCCAGCATTAAAGCTGCAAGATTTAGCACCGTGCTTATGTACATAAGTCGGTTGCCGGGTGTCATCGGGCTAGTCCCTCCACCTGCTCTTGATAAGAAAACGCAATATATATAATATTTTTAAGGTTAAAATAAAAGAAATCTAACAGGAATTATGACATCCTTCCGGCTAGTTGTCAACAAAGTATTCAGAAAATATGCAGTTTTTGAATCCTTTGCACCGCATCCTTCAGACGTTCAGTACTTGTCAGCAGACCTACACGCACATAGCCTTCACCATGGGATCCGAATCCTATTCCCGGCGCCACGACCACATGAGCCTCATCTAGCAGTTTATCGGCAAATTCAGAGGATGTGAATCCTTCGGGAACCTTTAACCAGGCAAAAAAAGAGCCTTGCGGCGCAGTAACTTCCCATCCTATTTCCTGCAGCCCTTTAATGAGGATATCCCTTCTTTTTGCATAAAGGTCCACCAGCTCTTCCACACATTTCTGCGATTCCAGCAGGGCTGTCGTCGCAGCTTCCTGTACCGCACCAAAGATGCTCACATACATATGGTCCTGCAGTAGATTGATTGCCTCTATGACACTGGGGTTGCCGACAGCAAATCCAACACGCCAGCCTGCCATGTTATATGTCTTGGATAGTGTATAAATCTCAATTCCCACTTCTTTCGCACCCGGAGTCTGCAGAAAGCTTAGCGGTCTTTTCCCTTCAAATCCGATGGCTCCATATGCGAAATCATGTACAACACAAATATCATGCTTATCCGCCAGGTCTACCGTCTCCTCGAAAAATTTTGATGTGGCAACTGCACCAGTGGGATTATTGGGATAGTTCAAAAACATCAGCTTCGCTTTATCCAAAACACTTTCATCTATATCTTCATAATTTGGTAAAAAATGATATACTTCTTTTAACGGCATATATTCCATTTGTGCTTTTGCAAGGGCAACCCCTGACCAGTAATCGGGATAGCCGGGATCTGGTACAAGCACAGTATCTCCTTCATTCAACAAGCATTGCGGAATTTCAACAAGACCTGCTTTGCCGCCAAATAGTACCGCCACTTCCGTTTTCGGGTCGAGCGTTACGTTGTATTCTCTTTTATAAAATTCGACTATCGCCTCTTTAAAAAAGTCGTTGCCCCTGAATGGTGAATATTTATGATGGATGGGGTTATCTACAGCTTGTTGCAAAGAACGTACAATATGTTCAGGCGTCGGCTGATCTGGGTTACCTTGTCCAAGATTGATGACATCATGCCCCTCGGCAACCACCCTTCCCACCTTTTGCACCAGGGAGGCAAAAAATTGAGTCGGCAGCTGATCTAATAGTTCAGATTTTTGGAAAAGTTTCATTTTGCTCACCTACTTAAAAAATTCTTGAAATCCTAGTCACAAATCATATAATGTTAAAAACAACTTGTAAAGAAATTTTTAAAAAAATAAAAAACAATTTTTTCTCAATAAGGGGGGCCACCACATGAAATGGAAAATTGCATGCATTCAGTTTGATATCGCCTTCGGAAACCCCGAAGCCAATATAGAGAAAGTGTGTGAGCTTGTAAAAGAAGCAGGAAAAGATAATCCGGACATTATCGTTCTACCCGAGCTCTGGTCCACAGGCTATGATCTGGGCAGACTTGATAGAATTGCAGACTCGGGAGGATTTGTAACGACCAAATTCCTGAAATCGCTCGCAAAGGAACAGAATGCCCATATTGTCGGGGGGTCCATTGCTAAAAAGACCAACCGAGGGATCTACAACACGATGCTTACAATTAATAAAGACGGGGAGGTTGCAGGTGAATACAGCAAATTGCATCTGTTTCGCCTAATGGATGAACACCATTTCCTTCAGCCAGGAAAAACAGATGGAATGTTTAATCTTGATGGGGAAAACTGCGCAGGCTTCATCTGTTACGACATCAGGTTTCCGGAGTGGATCCGCGCGCATACCACGAAAAATGCCAAAGCCATCTTCGTTGTTGCGGAGTGGCCATTGGCAAGAGTCGCGCATTGGAGGACTTTATTGATTGCAAGAGCGATTGAAAACCAATGCTATGTGATTGCCTGCAACCGATCCGGCTCAGACCCTAAAAATGAGTTTGCAGGACATTCCATGATTATCGATCCATGGGGAGAGATCCTTGCTGAAGCAGGAGTAGGAGCTGAAACCATCTCAGCCACGATCGATCTGGCTAAGGTTGATGAGGTAAGAAAGCAGATTCCTATCTTTGAGGATAGAAGGCCGCAATACTATTAAAATATTGTTATTTGGCTCCACCTTTTTTGTTGAAGGTGGATTTTTTTAGCTTTTAGATTTTAGTTGGAGATTTGGAAGGAGAAGGGGTTAACAACTTTTTTTATACTGACCTCAGCAAAAGGGCCCTTTTGAGACCACCATTCTTGTATTTCCCCGTTATCGTGGTCTCAACCGGCCCTTTTGTGACCACCATTCTTGTATTTTCCCGTTATCGTGGTCTCAACCGGCCCTTTTGAGACCACCATTCTTGTATTTCCCCGTTATCGTGGTCTCAACCGGCCCTTTTGAGACCATCATTCTTGTATTTTTCCGTTATCGTGGTCTCAACCGGCCCTTTTGAGACCATCATTCTTGTATTTTCCCGTTATCGTGGTCTCAACCGGCCCTTTTGAGACCACCATTCTTGTATTTTCCCGTTATCGCGGTCTCAACCGGACGTTTTGAGACCACCATTCTTGTATTTCCCCGTTATCGTGGTCTCAACCGGACGTTTTGAGACCATCATTCTTGTATTTCCCGTTATCGTGGTCTCAACCGGCTGTTTTGAGACCATCATTCTTGTATTTTCCCGTTATCGCGGTCTCAACCGGACGTTTTGAGACCACCATTCTTGTATTTCCCCGTTTACGTGGTCTCAACCGGCCCTTTTGAGACCATCATTCTTGTATTTTCCCGTTATCGTGGTCTCAACCGGACGTTTTGAGACCATCATTCTTGTATTTCCCCGTTATCGTGGTCTCAACCGGACGTTTTGGGACCATCATTCTTGTATTTTCCCGTTATCGTGGTCTCAACCGGCCCTTTTGTGACCACCATTCTTGTATTTCCTCGTTCACGTGGTCTCAACCGGACGTTTTGAGACCACCATTCTTGTATTTCCCGTTATCGTGGTCTCAACCGGCCCTTTTGAGACCACGATTCTTGTATTTCCCCGTTATCGTGGTCTCAACCGGACGTTTTGTGACCACCATTCTTGTATTTCCTCGTTCACGTGGTCTCAACCGGCCCTTTTGAGACCACCATTCTTGTATTTTTCCGTTATCGTGGTCTCAACCGGCCCTTTTGTGACCACCATTCTTGTATTTTCCCGTTATCGTGGTCTCAACCGGCCCTTTTGAGACCATCATTCTTGTATTTTCCCGTTATCGTGGTCTCAACCGGCTGTTTTATGGCAGATATCAGCCAATTGATCATACCCTCCAAATTCTACCGACACTCTCAATGCTAGAAAACATTCTACCCATAAAAACCCAAAACAAAAAGGACCCCAACAAGTTGGGATCCTTTTCTATTTGGCTAGCATTATTTTGTAACGTTAGCAGCTTGAGGTCCACGAGCACCTTCAACGATTTCGAAAGAAACTTCTTGACCTTCTTCTAAAGTTTTGAAGCCTTCGCCTTGGATAGCGGAGAAGTGTACGAATACATCATCTTGACCTTCAACTTCGATAAAACCGAAACCTTTTTCTGCATTGAACCATTTTACTTTACCTTGTAACATGTTTGTTCCTCCTTGTGGTTTACCCACGTAAATAATATTACTATTCTTGCTCTACATTCCACTTCAAGACGAAAACTTGTTTCTGACTTTGCATCATGACGAACAAAAATAATAGTTTAATAATAACAGGTGACAATTTATTTTTCAAGGTTTTATCCAAAGAATTCATACTATTCTAGTTGTTAGACATCAGCTTTCCCGACCGATTTTTACGAACCATACTAAAAAAAGTCAAAAGCTTTCTCCAAAAAAGTAGTTGACAATTCTCTTTTTGGCTTGGTATTATTTTCAGCAAGTGATAATTTTCCAACAATTCAATACATTCGTGAGATATATTTTCACGATCTCTTATCAAGAGCAGGTGGAGGGATTTGGCCCGATGAAACCCAGCAACCGACTGTAATACTGTCGCGAGACGGGGCGTTAACTTTTAACGCCGGAACCTTGAGTCCCATAAGGCACGGTGCTAATTCCAGCAGAAATCATTTCTGGCAGATAAGAGGGGAGAAGATCAAATCTTCAAGCCTCTTTCTTATGGAAAGGGGCTTTTATTTTTCACTGCCCCTCCTTTGACAATTTACAATATGGGGGAATAAACATGACAATTGCACTAAAAGAAGGCTATGAGCCATTAACGGAAACTACCGCCATTCAATTAATAAAGGAATTGGGATACTTCCAGGAACACGATCAACTTCGATGCAAGGAAATCGGAGACGGAAATCTAAACCTCGTTTTTCACATACAGGATGAGAACGATAAAGCGCTCATCATCAAACAGGCCCTGCCATATGCCAAGGTAGTCGGGGAAAGCTGGCCTTTGACCTTGCATCGTGCAACCATCGAGGGGAACTATCTTAAAAATGCGATTCCATTAGTTCCAGAGCTTGTTCCGCAAGTTCACCATACTGATGAAGTCAAAGCGTTAACCATCATGGAGGATCTTTCCCATCTCGACATTGTGAGAAGCGGATTTATTGCAGGGAAAGCTTACCCGAAATTATCACAGCATATCGGTGAATATTTGGCAAAAACCTTATTTTTCACTTCTGATTTCGGCTGTAATCAGCAAGTGAAAAAAAGATTGCAGCAAGCCTTCAGCAATCCTGAGCTCTGCAAAATTACTGAAGATCTTGTTTTCACCGACCCTTTCCATGATAGCGAGACCAATGATTATGAACCTGAACTGAAAGGAACGGTTAAAGGACTTTGGCAGGATGATTCTCTCAAACTCGAAGTTGCTAAACTGAAGTATAAGTTCTTGACACATGGAGAAGCCCTGCTTCATGGGGATCTACATACAGGCAGTATTTTTGCCAATGAAACAGACACCAAAGTGATTGATCCCGAGTTCGCTTTCTTCGGACCAGCTGGATTTGATATCGGTCAATTTTTTGCCAACCTTTTGTTTCAGGCAATCACACGGACAGAAAACAATGAAATTATCCATTATCATCTTCATCAGGTTTGGGAAACTTTCGAGAAGACCTTTACTACACTTTGGCAGACTTCAAGCGTAGAAGCTTTCACCAGAACAGATGGGTATCTCGAATATGTTCTCAGGGATTATTTCAAAGATTCCATAGGCTTTGCCGGATGCGAACTGATCCGTCGCACTATCGGTTTGGCACATGTTGCAGACCTGGATGGTATCGAGGATTCAACTAGAAGATTGGCTAGTAAAAAGATTGCTATCGAACTCGGGCGCCAACTTATATTGCAGCAATCAACCATTATCAGCACAAAAGATTTGGAGCGTTTATTGGAGAAAGCAAAAAGAGGAGAATAAAACACCATGACTACCCTGACTAACATACCACTTTCCGTAGAATGGAAAGATACCCACATCCAATTACTTGATCAGCAAAAATTGCCGCAGGAAACCGTTTTTCTAGAACTTCGCACCCTACAGGATGTTTTTGATGCAATCGTGACATTAAAAGTACGGGGAGCCCCTGCCATTGGCATTGCAGCAGCCTATGGACTTGCCTTATCCGCTCAAGATTACAACTCTTCAAGTATCACTGATTTTCAGGTTAGGCTAAAAAAGGACAGTGATTATCTGGCTAGCTCGAGACCAACTGCCGTCAATCTGTTCTGGGCTTTGGAGCGCCTTCTATCCGTTTGTACAACTGCTTCTTCTGTGAATGAGGCGAAAACGATTCTTATTCACGAAGCTATCAATATCCAGATGGAAGATGAAGCAACCTGCAGGGAGATCGGAGAGCATGCGCTAAGCCTATTCCATAAAGGTGATAAAGTGCTGACGATATGTAACGCTGGATCCATTGCAACGGCAAGATATGGAACAGCCCTTTCCCCCTTCTACCTTGCAAAAGAAAGGAACTTTCCGTTAAGTGTTTATGCATGCGAAACACGACCGGTTCTGCAGGGTGCCAGGCTTACGGCATGGGAGCTTCAGCAGGCTGGTGTGGATGTTACGCTGATTACGGATAATATGGCTGCTCATACCATCCAATCAAAAGGGATCAATGCCATTATTGTTGGTGCTGACAGAATTACTTCAAATGGTGATACCGCCAATAAAATTGGGACATTCGGACTTGCTATCTTGGCAAATGCATTTAACATTCCATTCTATGTTGCGGCCCCACTATCCACTTTTGACCTGACAAAGGAAACGGGAAGGGAAATCATCATTGAAGAGAGAGCTTCCGAAGAAGTGACTCATATTGGAGGGCAGTTGGTGGCTCCTCAGGGGATTTCCGTCTTCAACCCCGCATTTGATGTCACACCTAATGAATACATTACCGCCATCATTACCGAAAAAGGCATCATTAAGGGAGATTATCGCTCGAAGATCAAAGAGTTGTTCACCTGAAATAATAAGGACATGGCACATTTTTCATGTGCCATGTCCTTTATTTCGCCCACATCTCTTTCGGATTCAATTCATAGATTCCATTTTCCCGATACATATAATGGTTGATGATGAATTCTCGTCTGATTGTTGCGTAATCTTCATGGAATTGCCTGATATGTTCGTTAATCTCTTTTTCCGTATATTTTTTTCCTATTTCCAGATCCTTGATGATATATTCAAAAATGATCAGCTTCTTTTTTCTCTGTGCCGGAATAGTCTTCAGCAAACCGCTCGGCAATAAGAAATTTTGTAGTATTTGAGTCTTTTCTTTATCCTTCTCCATGTTCTCCACCTCACTTCTCCCCCTGTTCAGTACATGAAACAGCGCCTCCGAATGCTGTTTCAATGATTTTTCATTCAGAAAATAAAAAATGGTATTCTTTTCTCTTCGTTCATAAACGGCACTTACTTCCTTCAGTTTTGCAATATGATGGGAAATGGTCGGTGCTCTGACTCCCAACTTTTCTGCCAGCACTTGTCCGCTTAAAGGCTGCTCGGCTGCAAGCAATACGAGAAGTTTAATCCTTGTCTGATCTCCCAACGCCTTATGAAAACTGACCAGCTTATTTAACTGCAAAGAAACACCCTCTTCAATTTGATATCCATCTAATTAGATAATAATCGAATTTGATGTGTTTTTCAACCTTTTTTTGTCATATTCTTTAGTATTAATTCTTTTTCCTGTTCACTGATTATTTGAAGTTTAGATAATACATTTGTATAAAAGGCTATTTTATTTGTTTTACCCATCTTTCTTCCACTCCCTTTTTTTGCACCGACGCAACTTTTTTAGTGTTAGTAAATAATATGTGTTTTTCACAAAATTGATACAGGTTATATAAAGATTGTACAAAAAAATACGATAGGGGCTTTCCCCCTACCGTACACCCTCTAACTTTAATAGCTGTTCTTTCATTCCTATCCTATCACCGGCATAACCGACTAGCGCCTGATTCTTCCCGTTCACCCGATGGCATGGAATAATGATTGGCAAGGAATTTCTCCTGTTTGCCTGTCCGACTGCCCTTACAGCAAGTGGACGATTGATTTCCACTGCAATTTCCTGATAGCTTTTTACTGTTCCATATGGAATTTTGCTTAGAGCTTCCCATACTTCCATCTGAAAAGGAGTGCCTTCCAAGTTCACTGGAATGCTGAAGTCCATTCTTTCTCCATTAAAGTACTCGGTTAATTGCTCCTCCACCAATGCGCACATAGCATGTACTGAAGCTTCATCCATCTTAGCTGAATGATATTTTTCAATTAACTCCTTCTCTTCAAACAGAATGGAAACCAGGCTTTGATTATCACAAAGAATGAATAATGGGCCAATCGGGGAATTCATCTTTTTATAGGTATACATGAAAATCTCCTTCGTCTTAATTTACTTAACTTTTCAAGGTTTGGGTGATTGGCAGCTTGATATGGAAGGTTGTACCCTTCCCCAATTCACTTTCCACCTCTATTGTACCATTATGCTCTTCCACAATTTTATAGCTTACCATAAGACCCAGGCCTGTTCCCCTGTCTTTTGTCGTGTAGAAAGGTTCCCCAAGTTTCTTAATTTTGTCTCCTGGAATGCCCAACCCCTCATCTTTGATGGAGATCAAGAGGTGCCTGCTTTCCAATTGCTGAAGGTTTACAGTAACCGTCCCACCCTTTGGCATTACCTCTATGGCATTTTTAAGAATATTGATAAAAACCTGTTTTAATTGATTTGGTTCACAATAGACGTCCGGTAACTCTTCTTCATTGAAGCTTGCGAACTGGACATTTTCAAGTGCAGCCTGTGCACTTAAGAGATCCAGGGTATCCTGCATAATTTTGACCACGCTCTTTTGCTGATAGGAAATGGCTTGTGGTTTTGCAAGAACCAGGAATTCCGTAATGATCGACTCGATCCGTTTTAGTTCTGATGTAATGACATCAAAGTACATGGCATACTGACCGTCTTCCATACTATTTTGCAGTAGCTGGATAAATCCTTTTAATGCTGTCATGGGGTTCCTTATTTCATGTGCGATGCCAGCCGCAAGCTCGCCCACCACAGTCAGTGTATCTGATTTGCGGAGTTGGTCTTCCATTTCACGTTTCTCAGTAATATTCCTGAAAATGGTCATATGAAGACCTTCCACTACATTCTTTTTTGCCGAGAACTCAAAAATACGCGGACCTTTACCATAATCATGGCACAGTTCTCCACTCAACTCTTCATTTTCTTCACACTGATCCCATAGATGCTTCATTTCTTCTATCTGTTCCATCGGAATATACTGCTTCAGGCATTGTGCCATCAACTCTTCCCGCGAAAGCTCAAAGATCTTGCTGGCATTCGGATTTGCATCAATGATTGTGCAGGAATCATCCCAAAGGATAATGCCATCCATCGCGTTATTGAAAATCTTGCGGAATTTCTGTTCACTCTCGCGAAGATCCTTTTCCATTTTTCTTCGCTCACTGACATTCCTGAAAATGATCATATTATATCCGTCAATGATGCCCTTATTAGCTGTAAATTCCAAGAGCTTCATTTGCCCATTCGGCATATGGAACTCAAGTTCCTCACGAATCTCGCCTTTTTTATTGAACTCTTTGATGATGGTAGGTACTTTGCTTGTTCCCTTTTGGACAAACTGCTGCAGCTTTGATTTCTCCAGTTCATCCAAAGGCAGTTCGAAGGCTCTGCTGGCAGCAGGGTTCGCGCGCATGATATTTCCGAAATTGTCCACCAGTACAATGCCATCCAATGCGTGCTGGAACATTTCCCGGAATCTTTCCTCGCTTTTTTGAAGCTGCAGCTCCATATTTCGCTTTTCGGTCACGTCGCGCATAATAGCCAAATAATAGTCATCATAGATGTTTGCAGTGATGGTGACCTCAAATCTCTTCCTTTCCCCATTATGTAGCAGTACAGGAAGCTCACCTCTCACTCGTCCATATTTGTCCAGTAAGAGCCAGATTTTCTCCACTTTATATCTCGCATCATTATCTACAAAATCATCCAGCTTTGACTGTAGTAAATCCAGTTTTGACATGGCAAAGTTAGAGCAGAAAGCCGGGTTTACATCAATGAAGAAACCTTCTTTATCAAAAACGACAATACCATCAACAGCCCTATTGAATACATCATGATACATCTGCTTGCTTTTGTTCGTTTCATTTTCCAGATACTTTTTGGAGGTAACATCCCGGATGATGCAGATGTCCAGTCCACTTTCATCTGGGTTTCGCACTGCCGAATACTCGACAAACTTAACCTTTCCATCATCCATTCGCAGAATCAGCTCATTTTCGGCTTCCCCCAATTTATCCAATTGGGCTTCCTGGTAGTTCACTTCCTCTTTTGACATCAGATCAAGGAATTCATAGAGATTCCTTTGAAGCAATTGTTCTTTGGAAAGCTCAAACAGCTCACAGGCTTTATTGTTAACTTGAAAAAATTCAAGGTTTCTATTAAACAAAATGATTGCATCATTGGCGTGTTCAAAAGTAAGCTGTAAAAACATATTCTGCTTCTCCATGGCATGGAGTTTTTGCTGCAACTCTTCTACTTTTGCTTCCAACTTTTTGGTTTCTTCCTTCACCATGTGTTGGATCATCACTCTTCCCCCATAAAAATAGTTATTTTTATATCCCTCTAACAACTTCTACGCTTACCCTGAAATTCCTTTTCTACGACACATAAAGCAATAAAAAAGTCATTTCAGAAATACTTTTGTAATATTACGAGTTTTTTTGTAGATAATGGAAGGTAGTAAATGGCAGGGGAGGGGATTATTACTCGGATGCCGAAAATGAGGAATTCGTTACCCTGCTGTCCTTTATTATGATAAGATATATTAGTTATAGTTAATTTTGTAAAACTAGATTATTTACTAGGAGTTTGATGGACTTAAAATGAAAATAATTGCGACAACTCTCAATGCCAAATACATTCATACGAATCTAGCCATTCGCTATTTGAAAGCATATGCAGAACCTGAATATACAGTGGATCTTGTTGAGTATACGATAAAGGATCCCGTCATGAACATCGTTTCCGATCTCATTCAGAAAAAGCCGGATGTTATCGGCTTCAGCTGCTATATCTGGAATATCGAAGAGACCATAAAAGTCATGAGTATGTTAAAGAAGGTAAACCCGGATCTGATTATTGTCCTTGGCGGACCTGAGGTGACCTATGATGTTTCCTACTGGCTCGACCGCCTGAGCGATGCGGATTTTATTGTCATCGGCGAAGGGGAAATTACGTTCAAGCAACTATTGGAGCAATTGAATGGGGACAAAGACTTCTCTTCCATCAGTGGTCTTGCATATCGCAAGGACGAGGAAAAGAAAATTTCTCCACAGCGCAATAAGGTCGACTTGAAGGAGCTTCCTTCGCCATACCGTTTCGAGGAAGATTTATCCCAGCTTGGAAAACGCGTTACCTATTTTGAAACAAGCCGCGGTTGTCCTTTCAGCTGCCAATTTTGCTTATCCTCCATTGAAGTGGGAGTTCGCTACTTTGACCGTGAGAAAGTAAAAGATGATATCAGATTTTTGATGGATAACGGGGCAAAAACAATTAAATTCGTCGATCGGACTTTCAATATCAGCAGAAGCTATGCGATGGAGATGTTCCGCTTTTTAATCGATGAACATAAGCCAGGAACGGTATTCCAATTTGAAATCACTGCAGATATCATGCGTCCGGAAGTTATTCAATTTTTAAATGAAGAAGCTCCTGCAGGATTGTTCCGATTTGAAATTGGCGTGCAGTCGACAAACGATGCGACCAACGAGCTCGTTATGCGTAAACAGAATTTCGCTAAGCTATCAAGAACGGTGACGATGGTCAAGGAAGGCGGCAAAATCGACCAGCACCTTGATTTAATTGCAGGCCTGCCTGAAGAGAATTACGATTCCTTCAAGAATACGTTCAACGATGTATTTGCGCTTCGACCTGAGGAGCTTCAGCTTGGCTTTTTGAAAATGCTTCGTGGAACAGGACTTCGAATTCGCGCCCACGAGCATGACTATATCTACATGGACCATGCTCCATATGAAATCTTGGGCAATAACATATTGAGCTTTGATGATATCATTCGTATTAAACAGGTAGAGGATGTATTGGAGAAGTTCTGGAATGACCATAGAATGGATACGACTGTGGAGCATCTGGTGACAAATGTCTTCCCTACGCCTTTCGACTTTTTCCAGGACTTCGGCTCTTTTTGGGATAAGCAGGGATGGGCGAGAATAGGCCATCAGCTCGAGGATCTATACAAACGTCTTTATGCTTTCCTGGAAGAATCCGATCGGAATTCCCTTACCGTTGTAGAAAGTCTGATGAAGTACGACTATCTTCTTCATCAGAAATTCAAACCACGTAAGCCCTGGTGGCAGGACAAGCTGACCAAGCAGGATCGATCTTCACTTTATCAAAACGTCTTGCAGTCACCGGAACTATTGGGGGAAAAATTCACGACATTGAAGCTTAACGAAAAAGAATTGTATAAGCACACCATGCTTGAATCTGTTTCCTTCGATCTTTCTCACTATTTGCAGACGGGTGAAATCAAACAAGCGGAAAGCTATCTGCTCGTGTATTTCGATCAATCCACGAATCAGACGGAAGTCTTTCCCATTCCGGAATCAACAGTAAAAAATGCTAGCTGATGCTAGCATTTTTTATTTTTGCTTTTATTTTTAGACACGATGGCACCCTCGAAGGCTTTCGCGGCATTCGGATCTCCAAACTCAGGACCGAATTCCTCTTTCAATCTGTTTTCAGGAATGGCATGATCCTTTTTATGTGCCTGCTTCTGCTTTTTCTTTTTTGCACCTTTGTCCATTATTGATCCTCCTTAGATCCTCCTTACCTGCCTTGTCTTCCCTTTTTCGAGTTGCGATTTGCACCCCGGATCATATCCTCTGTCTGATACTCTGCTGCAAACTCTGTGTCAGGCAGACTTTCCTTCGGTGTCTTGTTATTATTTTTTGCTGCATCATGTGCCACTTTCCGTTTTGCCATACTCTTCACCCCCTTGAATTATGTTTATCTTGCCCGTTTGCGTTTTTTTCATAAGCGATTAATACAATCTCTTCCCCTAGCTCTTCCCTCATTTGGTTTTCGAGTTTTGTAATGGCACCAAGCTTCTCTTCGGGAATGTTTGCATATCCATATTCCATGTGCATCAAGCCCATCTCCTTTTCATTTCTTACATACTTATTTATTTAATAGAAATGCTAAAACTATACCCCACGGAGGTGAAAACTGATGATGAAAAAAAATAAAGACCTCGAAAACCCTTTTATGGAGGAGACGATGCCCCATCAAATTAATTCCCCTTCATTTAAAGGGTCCGGTATTAAAATGCAGCCACCATTTGTGAATGAGCATGGTGTTGTAATAGGGGATAGCTTGTACAATTCAGAAGAATCTCCCTTGAACAACTGGAACGATGAGGTGGACCCCTCTGTCATGGCAGGAGATCAATGGGTGCATCCGACCAATGATATTGGATGGAACTCAAGCGAAAATCGCGAGCTTGTGGAAAAGTCAAAGAAGCCTCAAGGTGTACCTTTCACACATCCCGATAAGGATGTTAGCTATGGAAGAGACTGAAAGCAAGAAAAGAGAAAGCAGCGAGAGCATTTACTCTGGCTGCTTTTTGCCTTTCCTGATTAACAATTATCCGGTGGAGTTTTCTTCACCCTTAGGCGGATCAATACCTTTGAAAGAAATAAGTAGAGCAGCGGCACAAGTTCCAGCCAATACATAGAACATCATATTGTCTGACTTTTTAATCAATAACGCCACCATTGGCGGACCTAATGCCACTCCAATAAATCGCATGGAGCTATAGATGGATGTAATTGTCCCTCTTTCCTCTTTCTCTATTCCTTCGGTGATAAGCGCATCAAGACTTGGCAGCGCCACCCCGATACCGATCCCACCTATAAGGAAAAGACCCATGGTGACCCATACATTGGAAAAGAAGCTGTTGGCGAAAACCGCCCCGCCTAAGACCGCAATACTGATGACAATCAGCCATTTCATCAATACTTTATTTTTGTCGATTTTCTTTCCAGTGATAAAGGAGGCAATACAAAGTGATGCCAATGGAACAGCCAGGAAAAGTCCTTTTTTGATTCCATCGATCTGATGCTTTTTCTCCAATAGATCTGATAAATAAAATAAAACCCCGAATAGGACAAACATCAATATACAACCGATAAAGAAAATGGCTAGTAACCATTTGCAGTCCTTTTTAAAAATGGCTTTTACGGCTTGAAGAAATTCTTTAAATGGCAGCGGCTCTTCTTTTTTCTTTGGCGATTTCACCAGAAAAATCATTAATAGAATAGAAACTAGACAAAAGACCGGTATAGAAAAAAAGGGCAGAAACCAGAAGAAACCGGCCAAAACTGCACCTAAAATGGGACTTAACACTTTGCCAAGTGTATTGGAGGTTTCAATAATCCCTAAATTTTTGCTTACTTCAGAGTCACTTTTGAACATATCACCTACAAGAGGCATCACAATTGGCGCCGCCCCGGCAGCTCCCACCCCCTGCAAGGTCCGTCCTACCAGAATGATCCAATATGGGTCATTCATTTTCCAGCCTGCCCAGCCTGAAACAACACCTCCGATTGCCGTAATGATCAGACTTGGAATGATGACAGCTTTTCGTCCCAGTCGGTCTGACAAATATCCTGCAATAGGAATTAAAATAATCGCAACAATAGAATACACTGTAATAATCATACTTACTTGAAAAGAAGTTATCTCAAGCTTCTTCTCTATAGTAGGCAAAACAGGAATCAACATCGAATTACCAAGAGTCATGACCAATGGTATCGATGCCAGCGAAGCAATTGCCCATTTTTTCTCATGTTCCATCTCGCGTACCTACCTTAAATTATTTCATCCCTCTTAATATGAATCCAAAAGCCAAAAAATATTACGATTAGGGGCCAGACCCCGGCAGGAAATTCCTCCTCAACGTCAAAAGGCCAGTCACTCTGCTTTTCAGTGAGTGACTGGCCTTTTACTTTTACGTATAGTTATCCAATAATGACCCGTTCAACTGGATAATGGTATTTTGGAGGTTTTTGCCTGCTTTCGAGTATGAATAGGAATGTGAGCAAGCCTACTCTCCCGATGAACATCAGACACATGATCACGCATTTTCCGATGGTGGTCAGATCTGGGGTAATTCCCATGGAAAGCCCGGTAGTTCCGAACGCAGAACACACCTCAAACAAGATTTGTATCAGGGTGAAATTTTCTGTAATGCTTAAGATGATTACTGCGGAGGAGCATATGAATATAGCAAGCAGTAATACAACGAGCGATTTGATCAGATCTTCCTCATGGATTTCCCTGCGGAATAATTTAATGGACTTATTGCCTCGCGCAAAATGGAATAAGAACAAGATATTCAGAGCAAAGGTGGTCGTTCTTATACCGCCCCCAACTGAACTTGGTGAGGCACCGATAAACATCAGTCCACTCATAATCAGCAGGGTGGGAAGCGTAAATTCACTCACATCCATGGTTGCGAGCCCCCCGCTCCTAGTAGTAACAGATTGAAACAGCGCATAAAAAAAGGACTCATGCCAAGACATCCCTTTAAAGAAGTGATTGAATTCCATTAGAAGAATGGCAACTGTTCCAAAGGTAATCAAGCAGGCAAATGTAATAGTTGTGATTTTTGTGAAAAGGGAAAACCTGAATCGGCCCCCTTTATTTGCAATAAATTCTTTGACTTCTACCAGAACGGGAAAACCGATGGCTCCGGTAATGATCAGAATGATGGTAATGAATTGAACAAAATAGTCCTTTGCAAAAGGCACCAACGATTGCCCTGTTATATCGAATCCTCCATTTGTCGTGGCACTGACAGATGCAAAGAAACCATGCAAATAGGCTTCCTGCCATGATGGATAATAGGATAAATAATATGTTCCCAATATCAATGCTCCTATAATTTCAATGGTAAGAATGAGAATAAGGATCTGTTTTATCATCTTCACAATTCCAGATAGATTAGATTGATTTTGGTCGATCATCATCAATCTTCTTTCTTTCAGCCCGATTTTCCTCCCCAGGATGAGCCAGATGAACGTACCAACTGCCATTACTCCTACTCCACCGAACTGCAGAACAAAAGCTAAAATAATGATACCTGGTACTGTGAAAGTATCCACTATACTTACAGTTGTTAGACCAGTTACACTGACAGCACTGACTGCAGTGAACAATGCATTGATAAATGTCCAGTCAGCACCCTCCTGTCTGGCAACCGGTAAGCTCAGCAACGAGACGGCTACCACTACCGCAACTAAATAGAAAGTGAAAATCAACTGTGCTGGTGAAAAATGATGTATTTTGTTACTGAATGCATTTTTTATTTTTATCATAGGAACCCTTTCAATGTGAAACTGTTTTCTGATTTCTTATTTTATGTACGACCTTCGTTTGAAAAAGTTTCATAATCCTCATTATATTACATGTTTTGTGTGATACTTACTAGTATTGATTGTTTCTTTTGCCTCATACTAACTATACAACTTAACTACAAAAGTTGTATATAAAAAAGGAGTGATTACCATGGCTAGAAGCAGCAACAAGTTATTGGTTCCTGGTATAGAACAGGCTTTAGATCAAATCAAATACGAAATCGCTCAAGAGTTTGGCGTAACACTCGGTTCCGACACAGTATCCCGTTCAAACGGTTCTGTCGGTGGAGAAATTACCAAACGCCTAGTAGCTCAAGCACAATCCCAACTTAAAGGAAAATAATTAAATAAATTGGCGAGTCCCAGGGCTTTAGGCTCTGGGATTACTTTGTTGCAGATTCAAATAAACAAGAAGAAGACTCCCGATTTAAGGAGCCTTTCTGAAAATATTATAAGTTGGATAATAGCATTAGTCAAAATTAATTAGTGTCTGTCTTTGTCTCGGTTATGATGGTCGTTATTGTTTTGCCCACGCTCATTTTTTCTATCTTCCTTACGTTGGTTCTGCTCTTCTTTTCTTTCCTCACGTCTTTGTTCCCGTTCTTGTTCCCGTTCTTGTTTTCGTTCTTGTTTTCGTTCTTCTCTTTGATCCGGTTTTTCCCCTTTTTCCTGCTCGCGGTATTCTTTTTTCTCTTCTTTAAGGTTGTCACGATTTTCTTTTCTTTGGTCCTTTGTTTCATCATGCAGCTGTTTTCTCTCTTGTTTTCCTTCTGCATCTTTCCAATTTTTGTTCGGAACTGCTTCAGGAAGTTGCGGCTTTTCCAGCTCAGTTTTCACCTTTAGTTGCTCAACTTCGCTAACTTTGCTTGGTACAACCTGAATTTCCTCTTTCAATTCTGTTGCTTTTGACGTATCTTCAGAATCGACCAGTTCCGTTTTACGTTCGTTTTGAACATATGTACCAGGAGAAACCCCTTGCTTAATTGCTTCATCACGTTTTTCACTCGTAGTCTCTATTGTGGTTACACTGATGTTTTCCACCTGGAAATTTTTAGATAATGATGTTATTTCATTTTGGATTTTCTTTTTCAACACCAGATTTTCGCTGTCTGGGAGAACAGATGCGATGACAATCTCCCCACCTGCCTTGAGATAGCCGTCTTGGCGAATCAACTCCATGATGTCAGAAGAAACTTTACTTAGATCTTCATTTTTCCAATCGCCCAAACGGGGTAGCAGCAATTTTGCTTCATCGTTAAAGGCATCAATGGAAACCACCTGCATATTCTTATTCAGACCCAACTCCAGGCTTGGATTCACATCCAATGAAACGTATGCATAAACTTGATTGTTTACATATTTCGGATAGAAGGACAGGAACAAAACTGCTGCAGTAAGCATTGTAACAATAGCCCACTTCATCTTGAGAAAAGATGACAGTTTCCTCTTTTCCGTTGCGCCCCTATGTAAAGGAAAAAAAATGATTTCCTCCCCGATATCCACTTGCCCCTTTTGTTTTCTGGACTTCAAAAACTCTCCATCCGGGGTGAGCATTGTGACATAGTCATCATGAACTTCGAGCACAATCCCTTTTTTCAACCGTAACCGCCCCTTTTAAATAATCTTTCAAATATATATAATCCCCCGATAAAATAATGGATACCGCGATAATGTATTTCCGGTTACGTTCTATTGTTTTTCTGCTCACATCAACCAAACCTTCAAGGTGTTTCATCGGCAGCATCTTCTTCTCAAAGAGATGCTTCTTCAACTCCTGGTTTTGAACCAATGTATGCGCAACCTCTATAGCATTTTGGCGGGCATCCGCGTGCTTTGGTGAACATTCCAGAAGGTCTGAAAAAGTAAGACCAAAATCTTTAAGGACAGTCTGGTAGTATAGAATTTCTTCTTTACGCTGCTCCTGATGGATTTGCTTCTGGAATTCTTCGACTGATAAAGTTGCTTCAATCTTATTTGATGCATAATCATCCTGATCAACATCCTGCTCTGACATCGTTACCGTTATGTTTTTGCTTTCTTTTCTTATATAATCGATCACCCTGCGTTTGATGATCAATTCTGCAAAGGATAAAAGGGAACTTCCCTTGTCTTTTGAGTATTTTTCAATTGCTTCATTAAATGCAATCAATCCTATGCTGAATTCATCATCCGTCTCATTTATATATCTTTTACAGACAGAGGATACAGCCTTTGCGATAAATGGTTTATATTTACTAATTAATTGGTTTTGTAATTGTAGATTGCCAGCTTGAATCTCTAGCACTTCATCCTCGAGGGACTTGGTGCGTCGCTTGCCGATTTTAAAAAGTAGGCTCAGCACTGGCCTCACCTCTCTCCCTGCTTAATGAATCATGATATTTTAGTATCTATGAGTCCATATATTAAGCAAATTTTAAGAAGGAGGCTTTTTCATTATCTCGAAAAAGACACCTTTCTATATATAAAGGTGACGTTTTCTCTAGAAAATGTCAATGTAAAAACCTGTTAAGACACTTTTGTGCAACAAAGTTGCACAAACCCTTTTTACTGTTTTGTTTCCCTTTCTTATGTAATGACCCTAAATGCGAATAAAATAATCCAATTTCAACCATGAAAGTTGCTATTTCTGCTTAATTCCTCCTTTTACATTTTATGAAAGCTGTTTCACTATCACCAAATGTTACGCGAATGTTTCAATTTTTGCGGGGGAGAAACAAAAAATAATTTTATAATACTTCGAATTACCCAACCCTGCCGTGTCAATATGATTACTAAATTACAAAAAATAAGAAGCCAACCCGGACGTTCAGGCTAGCTTCATTCCTTATTTAGCTAATCTGAATATGTTTTGTCCGGTTGGACTTGTGCTCGTTATAATACTTCACCATACATTCTGCAGTTTCTATAAAAGATGGACAGTTGATTTCGGTTTCCGTTAAAATCCTTCTCGCTTCTGAACAATCAAAGCTACCCTTCCAAGTGAAATAGTCTAATGCCTGTCGTTCGACCTTCAACCACTTTCTTGCAGTTGGGACACACAAAAATGATTTCGCAAGTGTAAGAGGAATGGATCCTTTTGGAGCTTTTTGAAGGTGAATTTCAGTCAAAATACTGTAAGCCTCCCTAATTGTGATAGGCGACGGGTTCGTTAAATGCAGGGTTTTCCCTTCAGCCTTTTCCGAAAATGCAAGATGACAGGTTCCCTTTACAATATAGTCAATTGGTACAACATTAAACTCCGCTTCCCCTCTTCCAAGGTGTGGTATGAACGGCAGGAATTTCAGGGTATCAAGAAAATTCAGTATAAAATAGGGCCCATCAAACTTTATTGTCTCCCCTGTCTCGCTGTGCCCCTTAACGATACCTGGACGGATAATTGTGGTAGGAATCACCTGTTTCTCCATCTCAACCAGCACCTCGGCAAGATATTTTGTATGCTCATAATGATTTTTAAAACCCGCTGAATGCTCCAGCTCCTGTTCATAGATGATGCCTTCTCTCAGACCAGCGATATATGCTGTACTAAAATACACAAACCTCTTCAGGTTGGATAATGTTTTAAGCCATTCAAGAACCTGCTTTGTCCCATTAACATTTACTTGATAGGCGATTTCCTTTTTTACGGCCAAATCATAGACCGCTGCCAAATGGAAAACATAATGCACCTCTTGCCTTAACAAGGCTAATTCCTTGTCATTTATCATCAAATTCGGCTGAGTAATATCACCTTCAATGAGCGTAATGCTTGTACCAGGATATTGGCGCTGAAAGTTTTGTATAATGGGGATTGCCTGGCTTTTCATTGTAGGAAGCACCAACAAATACAACTTTCTCAGCTGCTGTTCTTCACTCAGTAATTCTTTCACCAGCTCCTGACAGATGAATCCTGGAAACCCCGTAAAAAAATAACCGCACATAATTTCCCTCCTTCCAATATTTGAAATACTCTTCTCTTTTTTTCAGGATAAACTAACAGGAAGCACAAAAAAAGTGCTTTTATCTAAAAGCGCAACCTAGTGCGGAAATCAACAGCGGTGTTTAATGTAGCCAAATAATTAAAATAAATGTGAAAAGTAAGGTGAGAACCATGCATACTATGTGGAAGGGCTCAATTAGCTTCGGTCTTGTCAATATCCCCATAAAAATGTATTCTGCAACCGAGGACAAGGATATCAAGCTTCGCACTCTTCATAAAGAGTGCAATACCCCAATCAAGTATGAAAAGGTCTGTCCGAATTGCGATAAAGAGGTGGATACAAGCGACCTTGTTAAAGGATATGAATATGTAAAAGGGAAATATGTCATTTTGGATGATGAAGAACTGAAACAATTGAAAGAACAACACGAGGATAAAAGCGTGAAAATCATTGATTTTGTGAAGCTTAAGGACATTGATCCCATCTATTTCAACCGATCCTACTTTCTGGGACCTGGCGAAAACGGCAGCAAGGCTTACTCTCTTCTCCGCGAAGCGCTGGAAAGCTCCCAAAAAATAGGGGTGGCGGAAATTACGATCCGCTCCAAGAAGCAGCTTGCGATTGTTCGGGTATACCAAAATTGCCTGGTCATGGAAACCGTTCATTATCCGGACGAAGTGAGAGAAGTTGGCGAAGTACCAAGTGTGCCGGAAAAAGCGGATGTGAACGAACAGGAATTGAAGACGGCCATCATGCTGATCGACCAGTTGACCACCGAATTCGATCCAGAAAAATACCATGATGACTATCGGGAAGCTGTCCTCGCTCTAATAGAAGAAAAAGTGAACAACCAGGAAGGAACTGCAACACCCAATGACGCGGGAGGCAAAACCAATGTCGTTGATCTTATGAGCGCCCTTCAGGCGAGTATAGAGCGCACTAAGGATCAGGAATTGAAACCTGCCAAAAAGAAAACAGAAGCAAAGAAAACTGCTGAGCCAAAAAGCGAGAATGAAAAAGCGAAACCTAAAAAACGTACAACACGCAAGAAAGCGACCAGCTAAACAAGCTGGCCGCTTTACTTATGGTTAACAAGCCATTGCGCAGCATCCAACAAGGAAGCGAAATGGTAATCAGCCACCCCGACTTCGTCCCCGATGAATACGGTTCTTGTTCCTGCCGCATTTCCTGCCTCTATATCGACTTCCCTGTCCCCTATCATATATGACCGTGCTAAATCGATTTCATGACTTTCCGCAAGATCAACAATCATCTTCGGCCCAGGCTTTCTGCACAAACACCCTTCATGCGGCTTATGGATACAGGCTGCCACTTCCTCAATTCTTCCCCCGGCAGCACTGATCTCTTTAAGCATATACCTATGAATATCCTCGAGCATGTGGCTTTTCATAAAGCCAAGGCCCACTCCTCCCTGGTTGGTAACGACAAACAGCTTGAATCCCGCTTCAGTCAGTAATCTTATCCCTTCCAAAGATCCAGGAAGAAAGTGGAAATCATCGGGGTTATTAACAAATTTGACCCGTTTTGTCAGTACTTCATTGATAACGCCATCCCGGTCAAGAAACACTCCTTGGTACAAAACATCACCTTCTTGACATAGTTTTATTTTTCTAAAGCAAAATAGATGTAAAGATAATCAAGAGGAAAGGATTTCTACAATGGTTAAACCTATGCTATTGAGTTTACACCGTGATCCTCCAATCGGGGAAGACTGGGTGTATGAAGTAAAATACGACGGATTTCGGTGTCTTCTCTTCCTTGAAAAGGATAATATCTCGCTACAAAGCAGAAATGGTAAGTTATTGAACAATCAGTTTCCTGAAGTGGTAAACTTCCTGGGAAACCTACTGAAAAATGACGTTATTCAGCAGGCGCTCCCATTAATTTTAGACGGGGAAATAGCCATTCTCGCCTCTTCGGAGAAAGCCGATTTTTCTGCCATTCAAAAGCGGGGCAGAACAAAAAAAACAGAAAAAGTTGAAGCACTCGCTCATTCCATCCCTTCAACATATCTGGTCTTTGATTTGCTGCACATGAAGAATGAATCACTTTTTGATACACCGTTATTCAAAAGAAAGGAAAAACTGAAGAATCTTTTTTCCACCTTACAACTGCCATTATCTCCAACTGCAGACAGCTCCTCCCCTTTACAATATGTCCCTTTCCATAAAGAAGCAGACACTCTTTGGGAGAAAATTAAGATGGAGGATGGAGAAGGCATGATAGCTAAGAAGGTAAGGAGTCTTTACCGACAAGGCAAACGAACCAATGACTGGATCAAAATAAAAAACTATAAGATCATTACTTGTTTCATTACTTCGTATCAAAAGGAAAATGGTTTTTTTCATGTTGGACTTTATAAAAATTCCGGCATCGTCCCTATCGGTCTCTTTTCCCACGGGATGAGTACAGATGAACGCCAAGCACTCATATCGGTAATAAAAGAGAACAGCTATAAAGAAGATAGTCATTTCATATATGTGGAGCCTGGAATTTGTATTGATCTTTATTATCTGGAGCTGTATCAGGGTCAACTGCGGCACCCGGAATTCTACCGCTTCAGGTTTGACGTCCAAGTGAAGGATTGCAGAATTGAAAACCTCCAGAAAGCGGACATCAACCTCCCAAAGTCGGTGACTGTCACCCATCCGGAGAAACCTCTTTGGAAGGATGAATCTGTGACAAAATTAGATTATCTACAATATTTAAAGGAGGTTTCACCATACATTCTCCCTTTTCTGAAAAATCGGCTACTGACTACAATCCGCTTTCCACATGGAATGTTCGGTGAGGGCTTCTACCAAAAGAACTGTCCTGATTATGCCCCTCCATTTGTAGAAACATCACTTGAGGAAGGCATCCGATATATCGTATGCAATAATCTCGAAACCCTTCTATGGCTTGGAAATCAGCTGGCTCTGGAATTCCACATCCCTTTTCAGAAGATTGGAGACAGTTCCCCTTGTGAAATTGTATTTGATTTAGATCCTCCGTCCGTGGAACATTTCTCCGGGGCAGTTAAAGGCGCAATTATGATGCAAAAGGTATTTGAACAACTGGAGCTTCAGGCCTTTGTGAAAACCTCAGGAAGAAAGGGGCTGCAAGTTTATCTCCCTCTTCCTGAAAAGACGTTCACTTATGAAGACACGAGAATTTTCACGGAATTCATCGCACAGTATCTTGTAAGCACAGAGCCGGACATATTTACAATTGAGCGCTTAAAAAAGAGGCGAGGAAATAAAATCTATGTAGACTATATCCAGCACGGAGAAGGAAAAACCATCATTTCCCCTTACTCTTTAAGAGGAAATACTAAGCCTACAGTGGCCGCACCCCTGTATTGGAGCGAAGTGAATACAAATCTAAGACCGGAGTTTTTCACGGTCTTTAGTGTAATGGAACGTTTGAAAGAAAAGGGCGACCCTTTCAAGGACTACCTAAAATCCCAAGCTCAGCAACCCTTCGAACAGGTTCTCTCCTTTTTGAAAAAAGTATAGGATGTCAGAGGTTTGGAAAAAATGGTCATTAAAAGAAGGAAGCTCTATTCAGTCTGTGAATCGGCTTCTAATTGGGAAAGGTGATCATTTTGCAGGCCTTTGCGATAGTCCATCCAATCATAGAAATGGACCAGACCTTAATATTGGAGTTTGTGGATGAAACAGAGCCGGTGGAAAGTCGTCGATACCGGCTCTATCTCCAAAAAACTACGTTGCAGGAAGTTAAGCTGATTGTCTATCGGCCCAATCTGGATAACTGGCAGGACATCACATCCATGCTGTCCCCATTTTATCTGGCGTCCCTCCGCAATGTACTCTTACAGCAGATAGATATGCCGTCTGAAAGAGAGGATATCATCTCATAAAAACCAAGCTGACCTTCAAAATGGTGAGCTTGGTTTTTGTGACTTGAATTGAATTTAATAAGGATTTCTCTCTTATATATTGTTGCTTTAAGAATAGGACTGGGCTAAAGATAAGATGGTAACATTAAACACCCTGTTGGTCTCCGTTACAGGCGGCAGCGATCGCGGGCGGCCTCGGGAGCCTCCTCGGCGCTTTGCGCCTGCGGGGTCTCCCTTGACACGCTGCTCCCGCAGGACAAGGAAGGCTCCGGCAGCGATACATCGCACGCAGAAAATGCTTGCATTTTCAAGGAGTCTCACACCTTGCACTACAACCAACAGGGGTGAATCAAAGTATAAAATTTGCTTTACTAAGATAGAAAAATTGGATTTTGTCTCAATTTTTTATTTCAGTAACCAATTTGATTGACTTTAAAAAACTTCATTTTGGCAAATAAAGTTTAACACGTGAGTTGATTGTAGCGGAGGACACTTGACTCCTGCGGGATAGTAGAGGGCATGGGAGACCCCACAGGCGAAGCCGAGGAGGCTCCCATCCGTCCCCGGGGAATCTTGTGTCCCTCGCTGCAATCAACGGACTACATTTGATGTGTATATTTCATCTAAAGCAACAATGAATGCGAAAACAGCCTTTTATAAAAAAATGCTGAATCTGGATACGACGAAAACGCTTTCAATCAAACCCGCTAAAAAAAGCACCCTGAGTCCCAGGGTGCTAATCAATCATATTTAAAACATAGATCAAGCTTAATGTCGCTACAAACACTGAGGCGATAAACCCAGCAATAAAAGGCTTCAAGCCCAATGCACGAAATTTCTTCCATTCCACCTGAAGGCCGACGCCAGCCATGACCATGATAATCAGAAACTTGGCAACAGATCCAAGCCAAGCGCTTACTCCTTGTGAAACAACACCGACAGAATACAAAGTGCTCATGACAAGGAACCCGATGATAAATAAGGGAAATGCCCCTTTAATGCTGGCACTTTCATCACTCTTATTTACAATGATAAAAGAAATGGCGAGCACCAACGGAAGAATGAACAGAGTCCGTACAAGCTTTACTGTTGTAGCGACTTCCCCGACGTCCTCTCCTACAAGATATCCGACAGCAACAACCGATGATGTATCATGGATGGAGGTCCCAATCCAGATTCCAAACTGCAGGACAGTAAGATCCAGCCACTGACCAATCCACGGATATAGCAGCGTTGCCAATATATTGAAGAAGAAAATCGTGGAGATTGCATAGGCTGTGACTGTTTCCTTTGACTGAATGACCCCTTTCACAACAGATATCGCCGTTGCTCCACAAATGCTTGTACCTACTCCAATCAGTAAGCTTAGCATTTTATCGATTTTCAGAATCTTTCCTGCCAATAGGGTCACTAGAATACCGCCGGTCACTACCAGCAAAATAACTAATATGGACTGTGAGCCTATATCCAATATGCTACCTATGCTTAACGTCGCACCTAACAGTACAATCGCGACTTTCAACATTTTTTGTACAACAAATTGGATTCCTGGTAGAAACCTCTCATTCAGCTTAAAGCTGTTCCGCAGTATAATCCCAAGCAGGAGCGCAAAAATGACTCCACCTATGGCCGGAAAAAGATTTCCAAAAGCTTTTCCTGCCAAAGCAATCAGGAAGACGAAAATGGTTCCAGGCAACCATGCAGGCAATTTATGAGTAAACATTTGCATATTATCTTGATTTGTTCCCATCGTTATTTCTCCTAACGAACTATTTTTCAGACACCTTTATTATTCTAAAGAACAAAAGAAAAACTGTCGAGAATTTTCGACAGTCTTTAGGCTTCTAAACGATGGAAATGTTTTCTCAGGCCCTCTCCAAAAATATTGAATGTCAATACAGCAAACGCCAGTGCCAAGGCCGGGAAGAACGGAATCCAGAACGAGCGGATGACATCGCCTCTCGCCTCACCCAGAAGAGTGGCCCAGTTAAAACTCGTATTCATGATTTCCCCGGATCCGTAGGAAAGCTGGACAAATTCCTGAGTAATAAAAATACTGAAAATCCCCAGCTGTCCGATCAATAACGCAATCCTCCCCAAATCAAGAAAGAACTGAACAATCAGTTCAGGTAATGCATTCGGAATATAGTACTTTGTAAACAATGTAAACGAGGAAACCCCTACTGTGATACCAGCTTCCACATATGGAGTGCGTTTGATTCGATAAAACTGATTTTGCAGAACCGTGCCGACACGTCCCACTTCAATGCAAGCAAGAATGATAATAGCCCAGATAAAGCGATTATCGTTGAACACAAATATTGGAAGGTTCAATAGGATGATTGCAGAAAAGATAACAGGAAGTGCAGAGAAAATCTGGTGCCAGCCCTGCAGGACCCAGTTTGCAGGACCTTTTTTGTTAATCGACAATAATGCCAGCAGCATGGCAATGCTATACCTCAATATAGCAACTCCCAGAATCAGAAGCAGGGTATCCTTGGCACCTACAACAATAACACTTAGTAAATCCCTGCCCTCTCTATCTGTGCCGAAAAAATGTTTTTCCGAAGGTTCAAATGGCGCGGTTTCAATGCCATCCTGCGTAAAGACGACCCGTTTGCTTTCCAGTACCGTATCAATGAAAGGTAAGAATGGACCAGCCAACGTTACCAATACCAAAAAGAGTAAAAAGGAACTCCCCACAATTAACGTCCAATTCCGTTTCATCTAACTATCACCTACCTTGGTTCTACGAGCTTCAGCACGAAAAGGCTGATTAGCTGAGAAATAAACACAATCATCATGAAGCTTAATCCGAACCCGATTATCAATCCCGACTCATTGATAAACTTCATACTTCCTGAAAGGGCCCTGCTTACATCAAATGCCTGAAACATCCGATAGGCTGCACCCCGGTAGTCCAATAAATACTCCACAATCAATAGATTTGACAAGAGATAAAGCATCATCGCAGGCAAGTTGGAAAATATAGGATAGAGACTGTTGCGTAGCATATGCTTCCACAGCACCTTTTTACCGGTCAGTCCCTTTGACCTTGCCACTTGAATATAAGGCTTTCCTTTTTCGTTGCTTAGTGCAGCGGATGTGATCCTTGCCACATACATCATCGGATACAAGGATACCAGAAAGGCGGGCAGCAAAAAGCTGTACCAATGATCGTGCCCGAAGATCCTTATCGATGGGAGGTAGAAGATGATCAACCATTGCAGACAGATTAATAGAAAGAAATCAGGAATCGACTGGACAATCCAAGTCAGTCCTTTACCAAAAATATTCCATCCACCCCATCGATCATAAAAATCATAAATTCCCTTCAGGACCCCAAAAATCATCGTAATCATAAAGGCGGTGATGATAACCTTCAGACTTCTTGCCATATGTAAACCAATTTCTTCTTCGGCCGGATTATTGTATCTCGTAAAACCCAGCGTCCCTCTGTCTGTCACGTCATCCAAAAACAGGGATATATTATGCCTATAGGCCTCCCAAGAAAATTCGTAGCCATACTCAAGCGTCATCGCATTACCTGATACACCAATATCAGGAGACCTAGGGAATAGAACTGCTAACATCAGAAGAATTGCTACAAAAAGAAAGAATAGAAACGATTTCGTGATATTCCATGTTATTTGCATAATAGCCCCCATTTTACGAAAACCGAAATAAATATAGTAAAATACTACCACTATATTATTTTGAATTCTATAAAAATATATATTTTTCAAAAAATAGAGAGTTCTTTATCAATTGAAATACGGATCTGAAAGTAGTATTATTATGCTTTATAATAGATTGATAGACATGATGAATTACGGAGCCAAGCAGCTTCGAACATATTGATCTATGGGAGGTCTAAACCTTTGAGCAAATTCTTAAATGGCTTTACCGAAACATTTACTTATGATTTCTGGACAGATATGGATTTCTGGATGGATCTGGGTGTTGCCCTTCTGATTCTGTTCTTCTTTCTCTTATGGAGAAAACTGTTCACCAAATATTTTTTCAAAATGATCCTGTCACTATCCAAAAAGACACCAACCGATCTATTTACTTATATAGTAATAGCCTTTGATAAACCGGTACGTACCTTCTTTGTGATATTAGGTCTGTTCTTCGCTTTAAAGGCGGCTCCTTTTGAACTGATGGAGGCAGCCACACTATCAAGGCTGATGCGCTCTTCCATCATTTTCTTGATTGCATGGGGAGTATTCAATTTTATCCCTTCTTCATCCGTACTTTTTTCGAAGCTATCTACTAAATTGGACTTTGAAGTGGATAAGATTGTGATGCCTTTTTTCACCAAGGTATTACGCTTCATTTTAATCGCATTGACATTGAGCATTGTTCTTGAAGAGTGGGATTATAATGTAGGCGGTTTTGTTGCAGGACTTGGACTTGGAGGGTTAGCGTTTGCACTTGCCGCTCAGGAATCCATCAAAAACCTCTTAGGCGGATTCATCATCGTGACAGAAAAGCCTTTTACGATGGGTGATTGGATTAAAACTCCTAGTGTGGAGGGGGTTGTCGAGGATATCTCTTTCCGAAGCACAAGGATCCGAACCTTTGCCCAAGCAGTGGTTACTGTTCCAAATGCCACGCTTTCGAATGAGCCCATCACCAATTGGTCGAAAATGGGCAAGCGTCAGATCACTTTCGAGCTTGGACTCCAATATGATACTTCCAGAGTAAAACTTGAAACGGTAACTCGACGAATCGAACAGCTGCTCCGCGGCCATTCGGAAGTACATCAGGAAACCATTCTCGTTCGATTTGATAATTTTGGGGCTAGCAGCATGAATGTATTCATCTACTTCTTTACCAGCACTGTCATGTGGGCAGAATTTCTGAAGGTCAAAGAAGATGTGAATTTCAAGATCATGGAAATCCTGGAAGAGGAAGAAGTGGTCATCGCCTTCCCTACCCGGACTCTTCATATCGGGAAAGATGCACAGCAGGAGCTGAAAAAAGAGTATAGTGTAAATTAATCAAAAAAACCTAGTTCTCCTCAGGAGACTAGGTTTTTTTAAATTTCTTTCCGTTTTGCATTCCATTTCCTGCTGGGCACATCATAATAAAAATAGTTATATTCATCCTTTAATTCGGTTGTTGTCATGCCCTCCAATATAAGCGAGTCATAAACTCCAATCAGAAGGAGCTTATTGATATAATATTCCCTTTGCAGTTCCAAAGCCTTTTTTAAATTTCCCTTCATGGGCCATCACCCTTAAACAAATGTTTAACCATATCATAGCCAACAAATATTGATTTCACATAAAGGGAATGTAAATTTTTATAAAAGAATGGTCCTGTTAAAAACCGCTGTTGATTTCCGCACTAGGCTGCGCTTTCCGCGGGGCGTTAATGGAGCCTCCTCGGCTTCGCCTGCGGGGTCTCCACTAAACGCCACCTCCCGCAGGAGTCTTCGCCTATTGCTCCAATCACCAGCTAGGCAAATTAACATAAAGTCTTTAACAAGCATAAGTGTTTCAAACTCTCAGATCTTTGAAGTTCTGCCATTCAGGGGGAAGCAGTCTTCGATATTTGGAGGTGTAGTAGCGGTCATCGATAAGCAAGATAAAGCCAGAATCCTTTTCGGTTCGGATTAATCTACCGCCGGCCTGCTGCACCTTATTCATACCGGGATAAACATAGGCAAAATCAAAACCATCGTAGCCCTGCTCCTCGAAATGTTCTTTCATGACATTTCTTTCCAAAGTGATCTTAGGAAGTCCGACACCGATAATGGCAACTCCATTCAGTCGGTCTCCAACTAGATCGATGCCCTCTGCAAATACCCCACCGAGAACTGCAAAACCGAGCAGCGTATCCGTGCGTGCCTGGAAATTTTTCAAAAAGACTTCCCTGTCCGCCTCAGTCATTGCAGGCTGCTGGACAATCGTCCTCACATGATCAGGCAAATCGGTTTTCATATAAGCATCATATACCTGCATTAAATACTCATATGAAGGGAAGAACACCAAAAAGTTCCCTTCCTTTGAATGAAAGGTTGAAATGATCGATCTGATAATCGGCTCGATGGATTTGTCCCGATTACGGTATTTTGTGGAAACTGCATGACCATACACCTCAAGCTGCTCCCTTTTGAAGGGGGATTCAATAGAAATATGATAGTCCTCTTTTTCCCCGCCGAGCACTGTCTGATAATAGCCGAGCGGCTGCATCGTAGCTGAGAAAAACACAGTGGCAAAAACCTTCTTCGTTAAAGATCTAATCACAGAAGATGGGTCGAGACATGCGAGCTTCACATGTACTTCACTTTTATGAATAGTGACTATCGTCTTGAAGTTCGCATTGTATTCTTTTGCCACTCTTATAAAGGCCTGTCCGTCATAGAAGCAAGTCAGTACTTCTTCATAACCTGCACCAGAAGTGTTAGCCTTGAGCCATCTTTCACATTCTTCCACCAGTGCTGCCACAAGCTCAACAATGTGGTGCGGCTTCTCTGGTAAAACAAACAAATTTTCATCAAGCAGCTCTTTCCTCCACTCCAACAGACCATCATTTACCGCTTTAAGCTTTCCATAAAGCTCTTTGTCTATGTCTTTCATGATTCTGCCTGTTTGCAGGAACACCGATTTGGAAATGGAGGCAGAGTACATCTCCCTGGCGCGGTCTGCAAGATTATGCGCTTCATCAATCAGGACGATGGTGTCTCTATGGAACTCACTCCATCTCTGCATCCTTACTTTTGGATCAAAGAAGTAATTATAGTCACAGATAACAGCATCGGCATACAACGCAAGGTCGAGGGAAAATTCAAAAGGGCAAAGCTGATGCTTGCGGGCATATGCCTCGATTACCTGTCGGTTCATGATCAGCTCATTGGCCAGGATGTCTTTCAGGCCATCTTTAAGTCTGTCATAATAGCCATCGGCAAAAGGACAGAACTCCTTTTGACAGCGAACCTCTTCCTGAAAGCAGACCTTTTCCTTTGCAGTTATGGTAACCACTTTAAGATGCAAACCGTTTTCGATTAATCGTTGAAAAGCTTCTTCCGCCACCTGCCTTGTTACCGTTTTGGCGGTAAGGTAAATCATTTTCTCGCACTCTTTTTCTCCGATGGCAAGCAGAGTGGGATAGATGGTCGAAATCGTCTTTCCGATCCCGGTGGCAGCTTTGGCGAAAAGCCGCTTCTTTTCCTTAATAGTTTTAAATACCGCTTTGGCTAAATCCTTCTGCCCCTCCCGATAGCTTGGAAACGGGAAAGAAAGTTGTTTTAGACTCTCATTTCTAAGTTGTACGGAGTCAAGTATGGTCCCCATAAAGTCCATATATTCCATTACAATGCCTTCCGCATAGTCCTCGAGTTCATTCAAGGAATAGTTTTTCGTGAAAACCCTCTCCTCCAGGCTGTCCCGTTTGGCAAAAAGGAGTCGCACAGAAATATTTTCAAGCTCCTGCTTTTTGGCATAAATATAGGCATACATCTTAACCTGGGCCCAGTATGTCGGAAAATCTTCCTCCGTCAAATTGGACAGCTCTCTTGCAGTTGTCTTAATTTCTTCGATGATCGTTTCTTTTTCATCACGGAAAATCCCATCGCATCTACCTTCGATCTGAAGAAGAATTGACTGGTATGCATAGTCGATTGACAGATGCACTTCTTTTTCATAATCTTCGCCACGACTGCCCTGAAGACGCTGATGTGTTTTCGTCCCTTCCTGCATGATATTCGTTCCAACAAAACGGGAGTCTATGCTGCCGCCCATCTCTGCAAACTCCACAAGCTTTCTGACAGATATCTTAAGGGAAACATTCTTATCCATTCCATAACCCCTACCGTTCACATAATAGGTCAAGTATAACAAAAGAATATTGGAAGTAATGCATAAATATTTCATGAACTCAGGAAAATATAGTAATTGGGTAGTTTAGTAAAATCGGAGGTGTAATTTTCATGACACAGAAGAAAGCGAATGGGGTGCTTTCTACAAATCTTGATGAGAATATCATGATTCTGCGGGAAGCGTTTGTTCATTCCGAAGACTTCGTCGTGGATTATACACCCTATCAGGAGAAGGATGCGTTTCTTATTTACATAGAAAGTATTACAGAAAAGAAAATAATTGAGCAGGAAATAATAAAACCAATTCATATCAGCAACTCGGACAATGTTAAGGAATTGCTTCCTCAGGCATTTATCAAAGAAACAAGTAGTATTAAGGAAATCTCAAAATTTCTTTTGGAAGGGAACTCCATCTTGTTACAAAGAGATAACTCTCTTGCGATGATCTTCCAGTCACAGCTGCTGACAGAAAGAAACATTACTGAACCCGGAAGCGAGACCATTATCCGAGGGGCACATGAAGGCTTCGTCGAAACATTAGGCACCAATATCTATCTGATACGAAAGAGGCTTCAAAACCCAAAATTGAAAATCAAGTATTTTTCAATCGGCAACGACTCCCATACAAAAGTGGCAATGATTTACCTGGATCATTTAGCAAACGGGAAAACTGTCGCCAACTTGGAAAAGCGTCTATCGGACATCGATACAGATTACATTTTGGCACCTGGGCATATTGAGGAATATATCAGCGATAATGTATCCATTTTTCCCACCCTGTTAAGTACAGAGAGGCCTGATAGGACGGTTGCAAATCTTATGGATGGGCGGATTGCAGTTATTGCAGATAATAGTCCGAGCGCTTTAATTGCACCAGTAACATTTTTTTCTTTCTTCCAATCGCCGGATGATTATAATAGCAGGTGGTATTTCGGCTCTTTTATCAGGTTTTTAAGAATTATGGGTTTCCTTATAACAATTGCACTTCCCGCAACTTATATAGCGATTGTTTCCTACCATTATGAAGTGCTCCCCACGGAGATTGTGGTTTCCATTAAATCTTCCCTGGAATATGTGCCGTATCCGCCACTCGTGGAAGCGTTGGCAATGCAAATAACCTTGGAGATTTTGCGTGAGGCATCAATCAGACTTCCAAACCCCATTGCCCAGACTATCGGGGTGGTTGGTGGACTTGTAATCGGAACAGCCGTAGTGGAAGCAAACCTGGTATCCAATACGATGATTATTGTTGTTGCCATCACTGCCATTTCTTCGTTCGTTGTTCCAATCTCTGAAATGGGTTCATCCATTCGCTTGCTCGGATTTCCATTCATGATTTTGGCGTCACTGTTCGGGTTTATTGGAATGAGCTTTTTTTTGATGTTTGTACTGATACACTTGTGCAAATTGGAATCATTCGGCACGCCATTTTTCGCACCATTTACCACTTTAAGATTTTCGGAGATGAAAGATACCATTATCAGGACCCCACTGCCTTTTTTCAAATCCCGACCAAGTGATACACAACCAAGAATGAAGAAAAAGACGAGAACCTAAGGAGAATTTTTCATGCTAAAGGCAAGTGAGAAATCAATAAGCCAAGGTCAGCTTTATTTTATTATCATTCAGTCGCAAATGGGTGTCGGAATTCTATCCCTCCCCTTTGCTGTTCATAGTACAGCCAAGGGGGACGGCTGGATTTCCACAATACTTGCTGGTATTGTCCTGCAGATATGGTTACTTATTTTTCTGACCATATCTAGATGGTTTCCTGAGAAAAACATTTATCAAATCATGAAGCATCTGTTCGGAAAGTTCATTGGTTCCATTATGATTGTTGCCTATATACTTTACTTTACTGCTGTAGCAGCCCTTGTAGCTGTCCTGCAGACAGGTCTCATCAATAAATGGATTCTCACATTGACACCTTTTTGGATTATTTATATATTAATTATCATTGTAGCGGTATACCTGGCTACAGATAACATTTTAACGATTGCCAGGTTTTTCAGTTTGTCCACTGGAGTTATTCTATTCTTCATCCTACTGGTCTCAACCGTTTATCGCGATGCAAATTTAGCTTATATACTACCGGTAGGGGAAGGCGGCATAAAAAACATTTTCATTGCAGTAAAGGATGTACTTATCGCCTTAACTGGGTTTGAAATTATCCTGATGATTTATCCACTCTTAAAGGATAAAAGTAAAACATTCAAAACACTCACCTTAGCGAACGTCACTACCATATCCATCTACACCTTTCTCGTTTTCACGAGCTTGATTATTTTTAGCCCGGTGGAAATGACATTAGTGCCTGAGCCAGTGCTCTATATGTTAAAGGCTATTTCTTTTGAGATTATTGAAAGGCTTGACTTGATTTTCTTGTCCATATGGGTCATACCGATGACAAATTCCTTTATCATTTACTTGTACCAAGCCAGCAAAGGGTTGAAGGAGCTGTTTCATGCTGAGTCCCATTCCCCGTTTGTACCTATTATCGTTATTCCTATTTTTATTTCAGGCTTCTTCTTGCAGGATAAATTCGTTATTCAGAAGATAGACTCCTTATTCCAATACATCATCTACTCATTTGTCTTTTTCTTGCCAATCTCCTTATTGATTTTTGGATTTTTCAAGAAAAAAAATAGAAAGGAGAAAAAACATGTCCCGTCAACGTAAGCTTTCCGTCACCATTACCATGATAGTCTGTCTTTTGCTTCTTACGTCCTGCTGGGATCAACGTTTACTAAAAGATTTAAAGCTTGTGTTTACAGTTGGATTTGACAAGGGGGAAAACGAAGAAATACTTTCCTCGATTGCAATTAGAGAATCGAAAAAAGTCAGCATCGGCGGTGAGCCTGGAGAGGCGACAGTTGCTATTGTAAAGGCATCAGGAATTACACTGAGGGATACCCGGTTGCAGCTGGATAGGAAAATACCTGGTGAGTTCTCTCCCAGCAAGATGAGGGTATATCTAATCGGTGAAGACCTGGCAAGAGAGGATCTGTATTCCATACTTGATATTCTATACCGAGATCCACGAGCACCACTTGGAGCAAAGCTTGCCATCACAAAAGGTAATGCGTCCAGTGTTATTGAGATGGGAACCATTAAAGAAACATTGCTGACCGAAGCTGTAACCGACCTTTTGGAAAATGGCGAAGAAAATACCATTATCGCAAATGAAACTGTCCAAACGATTTGTCCTATAATGTTTGATCCATCTTCTGATTTTGTTTTACCTGTTATCGAGAGAATAGAACCTCATGATATACAGATTAGCGGAGTCGGACTAATCAGCGGTAAAGTCTTTACCGGGGATATTCTGCCCCCTTCTGATGCAACAATATTGCTGCTGATGGCTGGCCATAAGGGGAAGAAAACTCAATTGGTCCTTAATGTACACGGAGATGAAAAGATTGTAAGAAATCAGTATATGACTATAAATATAAATAAGTCTAAACCCACCATTAAAATCCAGGCAGATTCTCCTGATTCCATAAAGGTTGAGGTGCACCTTGAGTTAAGCACCTCGATTGCAGAATATCCCAAGAACAGCCCTCTAGATAAACAAAAAGTGGACAAGCTGGCTGAAAAAGCTGCTGCAATCATTGAAGAGAAGTCCAATCCCATCATCGCAACAATCCAGGAAGCCAATAGTGATGTTCTAAAAATCGGTGAGGAACTCCGGGTGCACCACCATTCAATCTGGGAAGAATTAAAATGGAGGGAGACCTATCCAAATATCGAAATAATCCCCAAGATAAGTGTGAAAATAACAGGGACCGGAATAATCAACTAATTCTGACAATTTTAATGACCTCGGACACTTTCTTATCCGAGGTCATTAAATGCAACTATTCCCCTACAAGCACCGCTCTTACAGGACTGCCATCTGCACCGGCTATTTTTAAGGGCAGTGCAATCAACTCGTATTCCCCTTCCTCCACGTCCCTTAAATCAATCCCCTCCAGAATGGCGATGTCCGCTTCATGAAGAAGATGATGTATGCTAAGTTCTTTACTATCCAACTGATCAACACTCGGGAGGTCTACTCCAATCAATGGAACAGACATTTCTTTTAAAACAGCCACTGCTTCAGGATTCAAAGAGGGAATACTCCCAGGAAATGCCGCTTCATCCTCCCAAGAGTCTGTCTTAAATAAAACACGTTTCTTCTCATGTCCTTTTAACAGCTCTTTCAATTTCCCACGATCCAGCCCCTTAAGCTTGGACACCTTCAATACAATTGCCGGACCAATAAAAACAGACAGTTCAAGCTGGTCGACCTTTGCTCCATTCTCATCAAAATGATAAGGTGCATCCACATGCGTCCCAGTATGTACACTCATTTCGATGCTTCCCACATTAACAGACCCCGATTCTTCTTTTGTCCAGTTCAGGGAATAGGAGAATGGTGTATCACTGGGCCATGTTGGTGTTTCGGTATGAAGTTTCCGTGAAATATCGTATATGATCATCATGATCCTCCTAGGCTACTACTTCTCGTTCATTTGAGAATTTTTCGTAATGCTTATCCTGCATGATATCTTTCAGAATGGCGACCATCCGATAAATCTCTTCGTACGTTGTGTATAGGGCAACCGGTGCCAGCCTTATAATGGAAGGCTTTCTGAAATCAGGGACCACTCCATGCTCCTTTAAAGATTTGCATATCCTTGCAGCTTCCGGATGCTCAAGGCTCACATGGCCACCTCTATAGCGGTCCTCGGTAGGATTGGCAATGACAAAATGGTATTCCGACAGCTCCTGTTCAATGAGGTCCATCAGGATTTTTGTTTGATGCAGCGATTTTTTTCGGATCCTATCCATTCCGACCTCTTCAAACATTCTAAGTGATCCAAGTAACGGTGCCATGCTGAAAATATGCGGTGTACCAATCTGATAGGTCCCACTCGTATCAGCAGGTGTAAAGTGATGCTCCATGTCAAACTGCTTTTCTTTCTTGGAACCAAACCAACCAGTTAGACCAGGTGTCCGGCCATTGTGCTTTTCATGAACGAAAAGTGCTCCTACTCCTCCAGGACCTGAATTCAAATATTTATAATTGCACCAGTAGGCAAAATCCACATCCCACTCATGAAACTGATGAGGAATCGCACCAACTGAGTGGCAGCCATCCCACCCCACCAAAATTCCATGTTTATGGGCTTCGTGTGTTATCTTTTGAATATCTAATAATTGGCCGCTACGGTAAAGGACAGTCGGCAAAATGAGTAAAGCAACCTCCTCGTTCAACGCAGCCAATATATCGTGCTCATCTATAACCCTTCCATCCCTGCTTTCCACTTGAATGAGATGTTCTGCAGGGGCGTATCCTTTCAACTTCAACATACTCTGGATGGCATAGATATCAGATGGGAAATTCAATGCGTCAGCGACAATTTTTGTTCTACGCCCTTTTGGTTCATAAAATGTCGCAAGAAGCTGATGCAGGTTACCGGTTGTGGAGCCCGTTACGATGACTTCTTCCTTTTTTGCCCCAACCAATGGCGCACTCAATCCCCCAAGACTTTCAGCAAAATAGAACCAAGGGTTATCCCCTTTCATCCATCCGTCGATACCTAGATTCTTCCACGAATCAAGTATGTCGAGCAAAGCTTGTTCCGCTCTTTTTGACAATAAACCCAGTGAATTGCCATCAAGATAAATTCCATTTTCATTTATGTAAAATTCATTGCGATAGCCCTTTAGATCATCCTCGCTATCCCACTTTTTCATTTTCTCCATTGTAATCCTCATATGAATCTACCACTCCCCTTCATTCTTATTATCTCATTTTTCTGTGAATGCAAACAAGCAATACTCCAACAAAAGGGGTAGAAAAAGTCATATAAAAAGACCCTTCATAAGAAGAGTCGATTAGATTACATTTTGTGTAAGTTCAAAGAAAAGTGCATGCATTTTCTTTTCGGCCAAGTCGTTTACTCTGTTTCTTGTCTGCAAGGAAGGATTGCCATTGATTCGAAAGCTATAGTCAAGAATTTCTGGATGATGTTCTGAATACATAAACTCAATTTTCACTTTATGACCATCGGATTCCATAATAAGGGTACATACCTTATTCCCCATAAATTCTGTGATTTTCACTATGATTCCTCCTTCTCTCCTTTCAACACATTACTATTTCTACAAAGAAGGACAAAAACCTTTATATATTATCTAATTTTTCAAACTTTTTAATCCAATAAAAAAAGGAAGGCGTGAAACCTGTCGCCTACCTCAGAAATTATTCTTCAAATGGTTATTTGCTTTTCTTATATCGCGGTTATTCCCAAAGGCATGTGTGACACCCCAAATGGTTGTATCACCCTCTTCTTCCGTCACTTCATTTAACGTCACATCCAGGTCATGAAAAATTCGGTGCAGATAACGAAGGGCCGTTCTGTCTCCCTCCCTTTCCACAAGTAAAATAAATCCATGAGCATTTTCCATATCATTGAGTATCTTGGATGGGGCAAATCCTTCTGTCTTCATCCAATTGACTGCAGCTTTAAGTTCCTTCCACTCGTCAGAGGTAATCAGACTACGGATGTTCGTCGTTTCCACGCCTCCCCATCCTGTAATATCATTAAGATAGCTATGCTGGACGCTTAATGTCTCTAAAGTGGTTACCTCGCGATCTGGCTGGTAGATAACACTTTCCTCATATTCCTTATGCTCGATTTCCTGTACAGAAGCTAAAGTGGTGGAGGAAAAAAGCGATCCTTCATCGATAAAATCGAAAAAATGATATCCCACTAGGCCTACTATTAAAATAAATAATAGATTCAACATATATTTAAACAAGGAAGTCACTCCCTTTCATTCTTAATTAATAGGTTTCTTTTTGCTCATCTTCCTGTTTCTTGGTAGGATAAAAGAAAAACAACAGGTGAAGCTTATGAAAAAACAATCAACTATCTTTATTATCGTCATTCTTCTACTAATGTTAATAGGTTGTCAGGAACAAAATGAACCTTCTACAGATGCCCCACTAGATAATTTTTTTGCTAATACTGAACTCAACTACGGGGAATATGTTTTTATTTTTGAAGATGTGGTAGCGCGAGCCAAAGCCATGGATCTTGCGGATAAAACATTGGAAAAGTGGGTGATAAGAGCGCTCGGTGATGAGAAATTATCAAATAAGAGGGATTTGACACCAGATGAGGCTTTGAAAATAGCCAAGAAAAATCAGACAGAAAACCAAGCCTGGATAACTGTGGCAGAAGAGAAATACGAAGTGAAAGTAACAGAAGAAGAACTGGATCAGTGGATATCAGCAGGGCCAGATCAAAGTGATATACCTCAGCAAAAAGCGTTTGCGGATGCATTGAAGCTTTCTATAGTGGAACTGAATCATGAATTCGATCGTGAGCTATATAAACAAGCCCTTTCATGGGAAAAATTGATACCGGTCCTGGAGAAAAAATATGAAACCAATGATCAAGAGGTTTTGCTCGACAAGTACATGGAGCAAGTAGAACAAGAGAAGAAATCCAAATGAAAAGAGGACAGGGGTATGATGACATCCCTGTCCTCTTTTTCAATTTCTATGAGAAATCAAGTTGCCTATAAAAGCTCGTTTTCCTTTTATCTTTGAAACTTCCAAGGAAAAGAGGCAAAATAACAGCCATATCGTTCCTACGGCAAACCCTCCCAGAATATCACTCGGGTAATGGACATCCAAATAAACTCTGCTCAACCCTACAAAGACTGTAAGGAACAGCAATCCGGTAATTACAGCGATTCTACCGATGATAATTTTTCTTTCCCTAGCAATCAAATAAATCAAGAATCCATAAAGTATGATACTACCTGTAGCATGGCCGCTAGGGAAACTGAACCCATGCCCATCATAGGCCGGATTTAAAGATGGGCGAGGACGCTGGAACATATGTTTCAACAGCAGGACGAGAAGTCCTCCACCACCATTTGCAATGATGAAAAACAGGACACCCCATCTATCCTTTCTGTAGAACCAGAGGAATACTGCAGTGATTGCTGTAACAGAAGCAATCCACCATACCGATCCAGCTTCTGTAATAATTTTCATTTTCGCAAATACCAGATCATATTCATGTAATCGAAGGAAGCTCATGATCGCCTGATCGAACGCAAACTTTTCCTCTTCCATGACCTCATCTGCCAGTTCCAGAAATAACACCCCGGCTGACACACTGACTGCCATACCAAGCAGAACTAGAAAGATGGCAACCCATTTTTCTCTTAAATAACCAGAGTTCAACGATTTCATTAATAATTTCGTTATCTTCAAGACGCTTCATCCTATCACAACAATTTTTTCATAATATTTCTTATATTCCACTATGAAAAATTGATAAACGTCCTAAAAACGAATGAATAGTTTCAGCCCTTCATTTTATTATACGAATACATCATCCAGAAGCCGATATCCTGAAAACCGATCCGCTTATAAATGGCTCCCGCTGCTGGATTATCATAAAACAGGCACAATTCTTTCCCTTCCTGGAGTAATTGATGACAAAGCTTTACCATGCATTGCGTGGCATATCCCTTTTTCTTATATTCAAGCAAGGTCGCTACACCGACAACCATTGCTGATAAGGAATTTTCGGCTGTAGTGGAAGCAGTAGAAACCATTCTTCCATCTTCTTTTATAAAGTAAGATCGAGATACCCCTTTCTCAATCCCCCTGCGCTTTCGTTCGACAGTAATAATGGAGTCGCTGAATTCCGGAACGCCATTCAGCAGCTCCACCAGTTCCTCCGCATCCTCAGGGACAGCCAGGTACACATCAGTCGTTGATACATTTTCCGTTGTGGAAGAATTCAGTTTGGTGCATTTCGCATAATAGGTCTCTCTTTTACGCTTAAGTCGGCCACTTAAGAATGGCTCCAATCGTTCCGTTATGTCTTTAAGGCCAGACATCATGGAGAAATCCGGATCCTGCAGCATAATTTCCGCAAAACCCTCCGCATCAAAATCCCTCTGCTGCTTTGCGTAAGGAATAAAATTTTCCTGGTATTTTAGCAGCACTGCACGAAGTTCTCCGTTCTCGTCGAAGTCCCCCCATAGCTTTTGAAAATCCTGTTCATAGCCATACGCTTCGATATCACCTATAATGAATAAATTTTCTGCAGCTTGTTCCTTCACTAGGTCGTAGCAGATTTCATGATCTGCTTCCGTTAGTTGTCGAATCATTTCTCTTCCTCCTATACAAGGTTAGAAAATTCCAACCTAAAAGAATATTCTCATATTTTACTTGAGAGTTGTAATTCTTGGAAGAGTTTTTTTTGAAGGAAGATTGCATGATGGACTTTTTGAGCACGCTTCACCATGGAAAGGTCCTTCATTTGCTTTATGATGGACTTTTTGAGCACGCTACACCATGAAAAGGTCCTTCATTCGCTTTATGATGGACTTTTTGAGCTTCCTGCACCATGAAAAGGTCCTTCATTCGCTTCATGATGGACTTTTTGAGCACGCTACACCATGAAAAGGTCCTTCATTTGCTTTATGATGGACTTTTCGAGCTTCCCTCCACACAATAA